>JBEGQK010000026.1:0-2585 GCA_041180985.1 Actinomycetota bacterium | reverse complement strand
ATGGTCACGCCCAGGCCTCCAGCGTGCTCGCCGAGCGTGGGATCAACGACGCGCCGAGCTTCTTGTACGAGGTGGCGACGGTCGTCCAGTTGTGCATCGGCGCGAGGTCCGCCGCCTTCTCGGCCATCGTGCGCAATGCCACCTGGTCCGTGACGACCTTGCGGAGCGCCTTGCTGAGCGCCTCGGGATTGCGCGGCGGCACGAGAAGGCCCGCACCGCCGGAGAGAAGTTCCACCGCGTGAGGGAACGCGGTGGCCACGACCGGTCGCCCGGCCGCGATCGCGTCGACGAGGACACCTGACGTGATCTGGTCGACGGACTCGTACGGCAGGACGACACACGTCGACTGGGCGACGAGTCGCAGCAGTGACCCGAGCGTGCGGTACTGCGAATCGAACGTGACCCAGTCATCGAGCCCGTACGAGGAGACCTTGTCCTCGAGCATGCGGCGGTACGACTCGCCGAACTGGGCGCGCACCTTCGGGTGCGTCTGGCCCGCCACCACGTACTTCACGGGCGGCACGTCGTGCTTGAGCAGGGCAAGGGCATCGATGACCCACTCGATGCCCTTGCCCGGTCCGAGCAGCCCCCACGTCAGAACCAGAGGGGTTGGTTCGTTCGTGGGGGCCACCGGCGCTGGAATGGTCGCGCCATGCGGGATGGTGACCACTCGCGACGGTTGCACGTCGTACACGGACAGCAGGCGCTGCCGTGCGATCGACGTCATCGTGACCGAGGCCGACGACTCGTTGACGACGGCCTCCAGCACGCGCTTCTGGTGGGCAGTCGGCTGCAGCGGCACGGTGTGGAGGGTGACGATCGTCGGCACGGTGAGCCTGCGCATCACCTCGAGCACCTCGTCGCCGTCGGCCCCGCCGTAGATGCCGTATTCGTGCTGGATGATCACGATGTCGTACCGGTTCAGGATCTGCGACACCCGGGAGATCGAGAGCGCGTCGCGCGGCATCAACTGGCCGACGACGAGCGGGACGTCCGTCAGGTGGTCGGAGTCGCCGACACTCACCACCCCGATGTCGGTCACGCCCGACCTGGCGAGACCGGAGACGAGAGCGGCCGAGAACGTCGCGAGCCCGCAGGCCGTCGGTGGGTACGTGCTGAGGATGCCGACGGACAGTTGTTTCTGGGCCGGGTGGATCGCCCTCGTGAGGAACTCTGCGGGTCGGGTCGGTTCCAGTGTCTTCACGGTGCTCTCCTGCCGGGACTCATTCGATGTGAGATGAGCAACGTACGGAGAGTGCGCGCCTGCGAACAGGCACCTATGTCCTCTTGTGTCGTACGGGGTATGCGCGTACCGCGCTGGGTTCTCGTTACGGGAAGAGGATCTCGCAACCGGTTCCGCGCAGGAGCCCGTCGACGACGGCCCTGTCGGTCGCGGTGAGCGTCGAGTACTGCTCGCGGATCCACTGCAGGCACTTGCGCTGGTACACGAAAGTTCCCTGGCTGTACGGGTGTCCGTCGATGACGCACTCGAACGTCTCGTCGCCGGCGGCGATGGCTGCATCGTTCGCCAGCAGGAACGGCGCGTACGTGAGACCGATCTCGGGCAGCAATGCGAGCGTCGTTCCGGGAATCGTGTCGCGCGTGACCCAACCGTTGTCTCCGTCGACGTCCCACCAGGACAGGTCGTCGGTGCGGTCGACCCAGTTCACCATGCGCGGCGAGTGCTCGATGCCGAGACGAACGGACACCGGGTCCCAGCGCAGCAACTCCGTCATCTGGCCGAACAACCCGAAGTCACCCCGGCCCGGTCGCTCGCCGAGGAGGAACGGCATGTTCTCGAGGTGGTTCTCCATCATGTGGAGGATGCGGACGAAGGACTCCTCGATGGGTGCCCTGTTCTGCTCGGTCGAACCGACGAGTGCGCGCCTGCCGATCTGTCGCTCCGATATGAACTTCTGCATGCGCTCCCACTTGTGCGACGGCGTCTGCTGGTCGCTGTCAAGCGGCAGCAGGTGCTTCGCCTTGTTGATGGCCTCGTCGTAGTACCAGCGGTAGTGGTACATCGCCTTCGTCACCCACTCGTCGGCGAAGTCCTCGATGAGGTAGTCGATGAACGCGATTACTGGGTCCTTCGGAACGAGGCTGCGGCCCTCGAACATGGACTCGAGCCGCATGATGAGGGGACTCGAGTCCATCTGCGCATCGAAGTAGTTGCCGGACTCGTCGGGGAACGCAATGACGGGGATCAACGGGAACGGCGGAAGATCGTCCCACTTCGAGCCCTGCGGCACCCACTTGAAGGGGATGTGCCGGTAGCGCATGACCGCGCGCATCTTCAACGAGTAGGGGGACCCGAGCACACCTCGAATCTTGAGCGGGTGCTGCGCGTTTGACATGTTCACGGTGTAGTTCTAGCGTCTGCCCACTGCGACTGTGGGGGTTGTCGATGGAGCAAGCAATTCTTGCGTTGATGAAGAGGGTCGAGCCCGGCATCACGCACATCGAGATCGAGGAGCTCCAGCCGATTCCCGGCGGGTTCTCCCGCGAGACGTTCAAGTGCGACGTCAGGGTGACGCGCAACGGGGCTGATGAGGTTCTCCCGTTGATCATCCGCAAGAACCCGC
>JBEGQK010000025.1:0-3594 GCA_041180985.1 Actinomycetota bacterium | reverse complement strand
CGTGTTCCTCGACGGTTGCCGCGGTCTTGTTGCCGCCGAAGCACTCGACGACCGCATCGGCGTTGCGCCACAGCACGCCCTTCGGCATCCCCGTGGTGCCGCCCGTGTAGAGGATGTAGAGATCGTCGCCGCTGTACCCGGCAGCGGGCTTGTCCGCCGACGAGCCCGCGAGTGCCTCCTCGTACCACACGGCCCCGGGCATCAGGGGCTCGTCGGACGAGTCGGGAACCTGGATGATGACGCGGAGTTCCGGCAACGACGCACGGATGTCCGCCAGCAGCGGGGTGAAGCGGGAGTGAAGGATGATCGCGGTGGCGCGTGAATCCGTCAGCAGGTACCTCAACTCCTCCGCGACATAGCGGTAGTTGACGTTGAACGGCGCCACGCGCGCCTTCCATGCGCCGAGCATCGCCTCGAGGTATTCGTTTCCGTTGTGCAAGTAAATGGCCAGGTGGTCCTGGCCCGACTCCCAGTTCTGCAGGGAGTCCCGCTCGGCGCGGCAACCGAGGCCCTGCGACACGAGGTAGTTCGCCAGACGACGTGTCCTGTCGGTGACGTCGGCCCACGTGAACCTCTTGTCGCGGAAGATGAGGCACTCCTGCTCCGGTCTCGTGGCGGCGATGGCCTCGTGGATTTCTGCCATGCCGAGAACTGCGGGAGGGAATTGCGTCATGTCGCAACGGTAATCTCGCTGAAAGAGGAGGGACCATGTCGAACAACCCCCACACGCCGATCTTCGGGGTCTTCATCCCGCAGGGATGGAAGATGGAACTCGCCGGCATCGACGGAGCCGAGAACAAGTGGAACAAGGCCGTCGAGATCGCCGTGAAGGCCGAGGAGCTGGGGTTCGACTCCATCTGGGTGTACGACCACTTCCACAACGTTCCCGCCCCCGCCCACGAGGCCGTGTTCGAGTGCTGGACCACCATGGCGGCCATCAGCCAGCGCACCTCCCGCATCCGTCTCGGCCAGATGGTGGGGTGCAACAGCTACCGCAACCCCGGACTGCTCGCGAAGATCACCTCCACGATCGATGTGATCTCCGGTGGGCGACTGGACTGGGGCATCGGCGCGGGCTGGTACGAGAACGAGTACCGCGGGTACGGGTTCGACTTCAAGAAGCCGTCCGACCGCATCGGGATGCTGAAGGAGACCGTCGAAATCGTGAAGTCCATGTGGTCGAACGCGGAGACCACGTACGACGGCAAGTACTACAAACTCGAGCGCGCGAACTGCGACCCGAAACCGCTCCAGAAGCCGTTGCCGCCCGTGTGGATCGGGGGCGGTGGTGAGAAGGTCACCCTGCGCGTCGTTGCCGAGCATGCCGATGTCTCCAACTTCGGGAGCTCGTTGGACGAGTTCATCCGCAAGCGCGAGATTCTGAAGGGGCACTGCGCCGCCATCGGCCGGGACGAGGACACCATCCGCAAGACCATCTCGTCCGAGGTGTTCATCCGCGAGACCGAGAAGGAGATCCTCGAGGCCGGCTCGAAGAGCCTGTGGGGCGACTCAGCCGAATCCTGGCGTTCGAAGGCGCTCGTGGGCACGCCCGAACAGGTCAGCGAGAAGATCCAGCGCTACCTCGATGCAGGCTGCACCGGCTTCATCCCGTGGTGTCCGGACTACCCGAGCACCGAGACGATCGAACTGTTCGCCAAGCACGTGATGCCGAACTTCCGCTAGGGAAGTCCCCGGCGTCAGGCGCTGTAGTAGCGGAAGATCACTTCGGCGATGCAGGACGGCTTCGCCGCGCCCTCGCACTCGAAGACCGTCTCGAGGGTGACCTGGGCCCCACCGGCGACATCGTCCACCGCGAGCACCTTCACGCCCGCGCGGAGCTTCGCGCCGACCGGCACGGGTGACATGAAGCGCACCTTGTTGGCGCCGTAGTTGACACCCATTGCGATGCCGCCCACGGAGAAGATCTGCGGCAGCAGCACCGGACCGAGCGAGAGGGTGAGGTAACCGTGGGCGATGGGACCGCCGAACGGGCCTGCCTTGGCCTTCTCCACGTCGATGTGGATCCACTGGTGGTCTCCGGTGGCGTCGGCGAACAGGTTGACCTGCTCCTGGGTGATGGTCAGGTAGTCGGAGTAGCCGATGTGCTCCCCGACGAGACCCTTGAGTGCTTCGATGTTCTCGATGTGACGTGCCATGCGCCAAGTGTGGCACAGGCCGCGCGACGGGGCGTCAACGAAGCCAGCGGGCGGCGTACGACCTGCTCATCGGGTGCACGAGCACGGCAATGAGCGCAACCTCGAACAGGAAGCTGATGTAGTTCTGCTGGGTGAAGACCCAACTGACCGGCAGTCCGTCGGCGTACTGGAACTTGTAGAGCGCCCGCAGGAGGAAAGGCGAGAAGGAGGCCGCGATGCCGATGTACCAGCCGACCTTCCGTCCGTTCGCGATGAGGAAACCGCCGGCGATGAACGACAGACACGCCATGGGTGCGAGGACGCCGCCGATGCCGCCTAAGTATCGCCAGACGCCGTACTGGTCCGTCTTGTCGAGGTACCCGAGCACGGCGAAGGCACCGTCGATGTACAGCAACCACACGGCGACCTGGAGTGTCTGGGGGAGCATCCGGTCGAACCACTTCCTGTAGTCAAGGTTCCGGAAAGGCGAAGACGACATGAGTGAAGTGTGGCAGAACCGGAAGACCCGATTCGGTCATGCATGTCGGGGCATGCAACACGCCGCGCCGAAAGTAAGTAGGTTGAGAGCGTGCGCAGCGGATTCGTGACTTTCGTCGGACGGCCGAACGTCGGCAAGTCGACACTCGTCAACGCGATCTGCGGCAAGAAGGTCAGCATCGTCTCCAACAAGCCGCAGACCACGCGCACGCGCGTCCGCGGCGTGTACCACGGCGATGACGTGCAGATCGTGTTCGTCGACACCCCCGGAATCCACAAGCCCGTCACGGCTCTCGGTGAGCGCGTGAACGCGACGGCCCTCGACAGCATCAACGATGTGGAGGTCGTCTGCCTGATCATCGACGCCACGAAGCCGTTCGGTCGCGGTGACCAGTGGGTGGCGAACAACGTGGACATGGCGAATGCCTTCGTCATCATCAACAAGATCGACCGCGCGAAGCCGGAGATCGTGCTCGAGCAGCTGAAGGCCGTCTCGGAGCTCGGGGCACGCGAGTACTTCCCCGTGTCCGCAGCCACCGGCGAGGGACTGGAGGTCCTCCTCGCGGCCCTCCTGCAGGAGATGCCCGAGGGGCCTGCGTACTACCCGGAGGAGATGGTGTCAGACACCGACGAGCACACCTGGGTCGCCGAACTCGTGCGCGAGCAGTTGCTCGCGGCGCTGAAGGACGAACTGCCGTACTCCGTCGCAACGAAGGTGACCGAGTGGGAATGGCCGAAGATCCGTTGCGAGATCCTCGTCGAGAGGGACAGCCAGAAGGGCATGGTCATCGGCAAGGGCGGTGACCTGCTGAAGAAGGTCGGCATCGAGGTGCGCAAGCAGCTCCCGAAGGGTGCCTACCTCGAACTGCACGTGACGGTCGACAAGGACTGGCAGCAGCGCCCCGACCGTCTCGAGCGACTGGGTTACTGACCCGTCCTACGGCTGCGTCGATGTGATGTC
>JBEGQK010000024.1:0-2607 GCA_041180985.1 Actinomycetota bacterium | reverse complement strand
GTCGCACCGGTCGACGGCGCATACGTGATCCTCGACGGCCATGGTCACGGCCCCGTGTACAACGTGGCGGTCATGTCGCACGTCTCCCCCGCGTACGCCCCCGCAGGGAAGCACCTCGTCGCGGCAGCGCTGCCGGGAACGGTCGACGGCGACCTCGAGTCCGCGGCGCGACGCCAGTTGCGCAGCTGGTGGGGCCCGCAGGTGGACAACTGGCGCCACCTGCGCACGTACCGCATCGAGCACGGCCAACCCGACCAGACGCCGCCGTTCCACCCGAAGAAGAACGTGTCCCTCGGCAACGGGATCTTCGTGTGCGGGGACCACCGTGACACGGGTTCCATCCAAGGTGCCATGTTCTCCGGGCGCCGGTGTGCGGAAGCCGTGGCCGAATCGGTGAGACTGTCCTCATGACGGATGCACGGTGGCTGAGTGCTGATGAGATGAGGGCGTGGCGCGGCTTCATCGAGGTCGTCGGCCGCCTGAACATCAACCTCGAGGCCGACCTAGCGAAGCACCGCCTGTCACTCGGCGACTACCAGGTGCTCGTGTACCTGTCCGAGGCCGAGGAGCACCGTATGCGCATGTGCGACCTGGCGGACATGCTGAACCTGTCGCCCTCCGGCATCACGCGCAGGCTCGATGGCCTCGTGAAGTCCGGTCTCGTCGCGCGTGAGCGCAGTTCCACCGACGGCCGCGTCATGCTCGGTGTCCTCACGTCGAAGGGTTTCGAGAAGCTGAAGACCGTGGCGCCGCAGCACGTGGAGAGCGTGCGCGAGCACTTCATCGACCGGCTCACGCCGCAGCAGATCACCGGCATCGGCGAGATCTTCGAGACGTTGCGCGACGGCGACGGGTCGTCAGCGGACGACGCCTGACACCTCGCGGCGCAGGTAGCGGCCGCGACCCGCGGTGCCGTGGAACGCACCACCGTCGATGATGACGTCCCCGCGCGAGAGAACGGTGCGCACGCCACCCTGAAGCACGAAACCCTCGAACGCGGAGTGGTCGAGGTTCATGTGGTGCGTGTCCTTGGAGATGCGCGTGACGGCGTTCGGGTCATAGACCACGACGTCCGCGTCGAAGCCCGGCGCGATGTCACCCTTCGTGGCGAGACCGAACAGGCGCGCCGGCGCGGTGGAGCAGACCTCCACCCAGCGCTCGAGCGTGATCTCACCGGCGACCACTCCCTGGTGGATGAGGTCGACGCGGTGCTCGACACCGCCGATGCCGTTCGGCACCACGTTGAACGACTCGCCGTTCATCAGCTTCTGCTCGCGCAGGCAGAACGGGCAGTGGTCCGTGCTGACCACTGCGAGCGTGTCGTCGCGCAGGCCCTCCCACAGGT
Organism: Actinomycetota bacterium; assembly: GCA_041180985.1. Classification (GTDB taxonomy): domain Bacteria; phylum Actinomycetota; class Acidimicrobiia; order Acidimicrobiales; family Ilumatobacteraceae; genus UBA2093. Next base: position 1,262 of record JBEGQK010000024.1, on the reverse strand, counting down.
TGCGCGCGTGGTGCTCGTGCTTGCTGCGCAGCGGCGTGGAGCAGATGTAGGCGGCGCCGTTCGGCCAGCCCTGGCCGAGGTGTTCCTCGAGCGTGAGGTGCAGGTACTGCGGGCACGTCTCGGCGAAGATGTTCGTGCCGCGGGACCGCGCGTCCACCACCTCGTGCAGGGCCTCCTTGCTGGAGAGGTGCACGATGTACAGCGGTGCGTTGCCCGCGACGCGCGACAGCACGGCGGCACGGTGAACCGCCTCGGCCTCCAGTTCCGGCGGGCGTGTGCGCGAGTGGAAGTCGGGCGACGTGTTGCCGGCAGCGACGGCCTGCTCGATGAGGACATCGATGGCGAGTCCGTTCTCCGCGTGGACCATCGCCATCATCCCGCTGTCGGCGCACATCTGCAGCGCGCGCAGCATCTGGCCGTCGTCGCTGTAGAGGCGGCCCGGGTACGCCATGAACAACTTGATGGAGGACACGCCTTCCCGCTCCACCAGCGACCGCGCGTCGACGAGTGACTGCGGCGTGACACCGCCGAGCACCTGGTGCAGGCCCCAGTCGATGACGCACTGGCTGGACGCCTCGGCCATGCGCTGCTCGAAGGACTCGAGAACGTTCCCGCCGGCGCGTTGTTCCGCGAAGTCAACGATCGTGGTGGTGCCGCCGAAGGCAGCAGCAATAGTGCCCGACTCGAACGTGTCCGAAGAGATGGTCGCACCGGTGTCGAGCTGCATGTGCACGTGGGCATCGACCGCACCCGGCACCACGTAGCAACCCGTCGCGTCGATCACGGTGTCACCGTCGGCCGGTGCCAGCGTTCCGCGCGGGACGACCTGGGTGATCCTGCCGTTCTCGCACACGACGTCGCTCTCGCTGCGTCCGCCGGCCCTGACGAGCAGACCATTGGTGACGAATGTGCGCATCTCGCCAGCGTAAACGAGCAACGACACCCTCTCGGTGCCAAGATTGGTGCGTGACCGTTCAGTTGCCGCAGGGATTCTCGTCGTTCGTCACGAACGTGGGCGTGAAGGACGAGTCGAAGGACTTCACCGTCGTCCTCGGTCAGGCCGGGACCACGTCCGCAGGGGTGTTCACGCAGAGCAGGTTCGCCGGCCCGTCGGTGCTCCTCTCCCGCCGCTACCTGAACGGTGCGAACCGCGCGATGGTCGTGCTGTCGAAGAACGCGAACGTGGCCACCGGCGACGAGGGCATGCAGAACGCGGTCGAGATCGCCGGGAGTGTGGCGGACAAGCTGGGCATCACATCGAA
>JBEGQK010000023.1:0-3957 GCA_041180985.1 Actinomycetota bacterium | reverse complement strand
TCGCACGCATCACGGTGACCACGCTCGTGGGAGCGGGCATCGTTGCGGTGACCGACGGGGTGATGCGCGCGGTGCGCGTGCAGCCGTTGGACGACTGAGTCGTCAGACGGAGAGAAGGTCGCGGGCGCCGGTGTCGGAGCTGGGGTGACGCAACTTGCTCATCGCGCGTGCCTCGATCTGGCGGATGCGCTCGCGCGTGAGGTTGAAGTGTTCGCCCACTTCCTCCAGCGTGCGCGGCTCGCCCTTGCCGTCGAGACCGAAACGCAGACGCAGGATCTCGCGCTCGCGCTCGTCGAGCGGGGCGAGGAGACGCTGGATCTCTTCCGGCAGCAGCGCGGTGGCGGCAACCTCGAACGGCGACTCGGCGGAGCGGTCCTCGACCACGTCGCCGAGTTCGGCATCGCCGTCCTCGCGAAGAGGCTCGGACAGCGAGAGCGGCTCTGCGGCGAAGCGCAGGGCCTCGGTGACCTTGTCCTCGGGCATCTCGACTTCCTTGGCCAGCTCGGCCAGGGTGGCCGGGCGGCCGTACTTCAGCTCGAGGCGCGAGCGGGCCTTCTGCAGGCGCGCAAGCGTGTCGCCGGCGTGGACTGGCAGGCGGATGGTGCGGCCCGTGTTCGCGATGCCGCGGGTGATGGCCTGACGGATCCACCAGGTTGCGTAGGTGGAGAACTTGAAGCCCTTGCGCCAGTCGAACTTCTCGACGGCGTGCATGAGACCGAGGTTGCCCTCCTGGATGAGGTCCAGCAGGGGCAGACCGGATGCCTGGTACTTCTTCGCGATGGAGACCACGAGGCGGAGGTTCGACTGGACGAACGCGCGCTCTGCGACTTCGCCCTCCTTGATGGCCTTCTTCAGCTCGCGCTTCTTGGTGGGGTTCAGGCTCTTGGCGTTGGTCTGCTCTTCGAGAGCGGCTTTGCCGGCTTCGATGGCCTTGGCGAGGCGGACTTCGTCGTCCTTGGTGAGGAGTGCGTACTGACCGATGTCGGTGAGATAGAGACGAACCAGGTCTTCTTCGTCGCGGTCAATGCGATCCTTCGCCACGTGAACTCCGTCCTTCCTCATCCAGCCGGTTGACTGAATACGGGCAGGATACAGACACCGTGTCTCGTATCAACGGGTTGAACAGGGCAGAAATATTGGGTTTTTTCGTGTCCGGGGCGACAGCAGTTCGTTCTCGCTTATTACTAGATTGCAGGCATGGCGAATCCGCTTCTCAACGAAAAATCCATCAATGCGGCCGCAGGCCGCGACGAGTCCCAGGCGGGCTGGGGGGCACCCACCGGAACCGCGGGGACATGGGCACCGCCCATCAATGACGGCCCCGTTTCCACGTGGCACGGCGGTCTCGCGACGGTGCGGGGCACGGCAAGCGCAACGCTGACGCTGCTGCTTCTTCTCATCGCATCGGCAACCGTGGCGTGGTTCTCCATCGCGGCCCCCGCTGCCGACGGAACGGTGAAACTGCCCGCCGGCTGGCTGATCGGTGGCATCGTCGTCGGTCTCGTCTCGGTGCTCGTCGCCACGATGAAACCGCACCTGGCGCGCATCGCGGCACCCATCTACGCGATTGCCGAGGGCGTCGTGGTCGGTGCCATCAGCCGTGCCTTCGAGACCGCCTACAACGGCATCGTCCTGCAGGCCGTCGGCGCGACGCTCGGCGTCTTCGTGGTGATGCTGCTGATGTACCGCACCGGCGTGATCCGGGCGACCGACAGGTTCAAGCGCATCGTGATGGGCGCCATGATGGGTCTGATGGCCTTCTACCTGGTGTCCTTCGTCATCGGGTTCTTCGGGTCGATGCCCTCGTTCATCAACGACAGTTCGGGCCTGGGCATCGTGTTCAGCCTGTTCGTGGCCGGTCTGGCCGCCATGAACCTGGTGATCGACTTCGACATGATCGAGCGCATCGAGCGCGAGAAGATGCCGGCCCACATGGAGTGGTTCGGTGCACTCGGTCTCACGGTCACCCTGGTGTGGCTGTACCTCGAGATCCTCAGGCTGCTGGCAAAGCTGCAGGACCGCCGCTAGGCGCTGCAGCTGTTTGCGAGGCCGGTGGCCGAGCGACAGACAAAGCTGCAGGACCGCCGCTAGACCGAGCGGCGAAGTGTGGGGTTCTCGGCCAGCTTCTCGGCCGGGATCTCCGCACCGGTGACCTCACAGGTCCAGTAGGTGCCGTCCTCGAGGCGACCGAGTGCGATGTCCACGTCGGCAAGGTCCTGCTCGATGCGGTCGAGGTCGATCGGTGATCCGTTCGTCTGGCTGCCCGTGGTGTCGCTCACGGGGTCCATCGTAGGTCACGCCTTGTAGCGTTCTCGCATGGCTTATCCCTTCCCCGCACTCGACGGATCCGCTCCGAAGACCCAGAAGTTCAACGACACGCCCGAGTTCGGCATCGACCCGACCAAGCGTTACACCGCCACCATGGACACCTCCATGGGCCAGATGGTCATCGCACTCGATGCGGTGAACGCGCCGAACACCGTGAACAACTTCGTGTTCCTCGCGGGGTACCACTACTACGACGGCATCATCTTCCACCGCATCATCAACGGTTTCGTGTGCCAGGGCGGCGACCCGGGCGGCACCGGCACCGGAGGTCCCGGCTACCGCTTCAACGACGAGCCCGTGAAGACGCGCTACCAGATCGGTTCGTTGGCCATGGCGAACGCCGGCCCCAACACGAACGGTTCGCAGTTCTTCCTGATCAGCGGCCCGAGCGGTGTCGGCCTGCCGCCGCAGTACAACCACTTCGGCCAGGTCGTGAAGGGCCTCGAGGTTGTCGATGCGATGCAGAAGGTGCCGACCGGCCGCGGTGACCGCCCGGTCACCGACGTGGTGATCAACTCGGTCACCATCACCGTTGCCGACTGAGATCTCGCTCGCGTCGGCGCGCCGCATCGCGGTGGCCGCACAGGGACTCGCGACGCCGCGTCCCACGGGTCGTGTCGATGCGCGGCACCTGCGCCGCGTTCTGGATACCGTCGGGGTCATCCAGATCGACTCCGTCAACGTCCTGGTGCGCAGTCAGGAACTGCCGCTGTTTTCGCGCCTCGGCAACCACCCGCGCACCTTGATCCCCGAGGCCACGGCGCGCGGGGAGATGTACGAGTACTGGTGCCACGCGGCGTCGCACCTTCCCGTGAGCCACCATCCGCTCAGTCGCCTCCGCATGGAACGTGCGCGCATGAGCGGCGACAACGTGTGGTCGGGCGTGTCGAACGCAGCGAAGAAGAACCCCGGTCTCGTTGCCGAGATCCTCGCTCGCATCGAGTCAACGCCGCAGGGCATCGTCGCCGGAGACGTGCGCACGCGCACCGGTCCGAAGGGACAGTGGTGGGACTGGGACCAGGGCAAGGCGATTCTCGAGTGGCTGTTCTGGACGGGCCAGGTGACGGCGCGCCGGCGCAGCAACGACTTCGCGCGTGTGTACATGGCGGTGCACCACGCGATACCTGCCGAGGTCCTGAAGACGAAGGTGCCGTCACCGGAGGAGACACAACGGCAGTTGTTGTTGCTGGCCGCGCGGTCGCACGGGATTGCGACGCTGACTGACCTGGCCGATTACCACCACCAGAAGCCGACCGAGTCGAGGTCCGCGCTGCAGTCACTCGTCGACGATGGCTCGCTCCTCGAGGTCTCGGTGGAGGGATGGAAGGAGAAGGCGTACCTGCACCCCGAGGCGAAGCGACCACGATCCGTCTCGGCACGCGCGTTGCTGTCGCCGTTTGACTCCATGGTGTGGTGCAGGCCGCGCAACGAGCGTCTGTTCGATTTCCACTACCGCATCGAGATCTACACGCCGGCTGCGAAGCGCAAGTACGGGTACTACGTGCTGCCGTTCCTGCTGGACGACCGGCTGGTGGCGCGGGTCGACCTGAAGGCGGACCGTCATCGCGGTGTGTTGATGGTGCCCGGCGCGTTCAGCGAGGCAGGCACCGACACGCTGCACGTCGCCGC
>JBEGQK010000022.1:0-2687 GCA_041180985.1 Actinomycetota bacterium | reverse complement strand
TCGAGGTGTCGACCGACAAGGTGGACACCGAGGTGCCGTCGCCGATCGCCGGCGTGCTGCTCGAGATCCGCGTGAACGAGGGCGACACCGTGGAAGTCGGCGCCGTCATCGGCGTCGTCGGCGACGCCGGCGCATCACCCGCTCCGGCTCCTGCCGCTGCGCCCGCGCCGGCCGCGGCGCCCGCAGCGCCTGCACCTGCTGCAGCTCCCGCACCAGCGCCTGTAGCGGCGACGGCCCCCGCAGCGCCTGTAGCGGCGCCGGAGCCCGCCGTCACTCTCCCTTCGGTCGAACGTTCCGGCGACTCCGCCCCGCACGGCGCTGCTCCAGCGCCGGCTGCATCGCTCGGTTCGGACATCGTGCTGTCGCCGGTGGTGCGCCGCCTCATCAGCGACAACGGTCTCGATGTCAGCCGCATCACGGGCACCGGCCCCGGCGGTCGCATCACGCGCGATGACGTTCTTGCAGTGATCGAGAAGGGTGGCGCGAAGGCAGCACCTGCCGCGGCCCCCGCAGCAGCTCCTGCCGCGGCACCCGCTGCGTCGCACACCCCGGCCGCGCCCCGCCCGACGGTGACCGCCGGTGCACGCGACGAGGTCATCGCGCTGTCGCGCATCCGCCAGGCCACCGGTTCGCACATGGTGATGAGCAAGGGTGTCAGCCCGCACGCATTCAGCGTGGTGGAGGTTGACTTCGCGAACGTCGACGCCACCCGCAACCGCATGAAGGACGAGTTCAAGTCCTCCGAGGGCTTCAGCCTGACCTACCTGCCGTTCATCACGCGCGCGGTCGTCGATGCCCTCGCCGACTTCCCGCACATGAACGCATCGGTCGGCGACGACCAGCTTGTCGTGCACCGCTACATCGACCTCGGCATCGCGGTCGACCTCGACTACCAGGGCCTCCTGGTGCCGGTGGTGCGCGACGCCGAGACGAAGCGTCTCCGCGCGATCTCGCGCGAGATCAACGACCTCGCGTCACGTGCGCGCAGCCGCCGTCTCTCGCCCGACGAGATCACCGGCGGCACGTTCACCATCACGAACAACGGCTCGGCCGGTTCCGTGCTGACCATGCCGATCATCAACCAGCCGCAGGTCGCCATCCTCTCCACCGACGCCATCGTGAAGAAGCCCGTCGTGGTGAACGTTCCCGGTGGCGGCGAGTCGATCGCCATCCACCCGGTGGGCAACCTGGCCATGGCCTGGGACCACCGCGCATTCGACGGCGCGTACGCAGCAGGGTTCCTCTCGCGCATCAAGGAGATCCTCGAGACGCGCGACTGGTCCAGCGAGGTCTAGGAAGCCCGAGGGGCGACCACATGACTCGTTCGCCGCTGCAGGTTCGTTGGCTCGGCAGGGTGCCGTACCACGAGGCACTCGCGGTGCAGAACGCCATCTTCGAGTCCTCCCGCGGCAACCACCTGTTGCTGCTGGAGCACCCCCACGTCTTCACCTACGGCCCGTCGGCCGATCTGCGCAACAACCTGAAGTGCGACCCCGCAGAGGTCGGCGCGGATTTCGTCCGAGTCCGCCGTGGTGGCGACATCACGTACCACGGTCCTGGTCAGCTGGTCGGGTACCCGTTGCTCGTGCTGCCCTCGAAGCGCGGAGAGGACGGCCCGGCTGATTCCACCGGGTACGTGCGCCAGGTGGAACAGGTGATCATCGACTCGTTGCGCGAGCTCGGTCTGGCAAATGCGGACCGTTTCGACGGCTACCCGGGTGTGTGGCTCGGTGTCGACTCCGGCGCCCCGCGCAAGATCTGTGCGATCGGCGTGCGCGTCGGTCGTCGCCGCACCATGCACGGGTTCGCACTGAATGTCTCCACCGATCTCACGTACATGCGCGACCACATCGTGCCGTGCGGCATCCCCGACCACCCGGTGACGTCTCTCGCCGAGGAGGGGATCGACGTCTCGTTGCAGCAGGTTGCCGATGTCGTCGCGCGCCACGCCGCGGCGATGTGGGCCGACGGTGCGATGGAGCGACACGACGTCGCATGGCGCGAGACGCCGGAGGACCTCTCGTTGTTCTCGCGCGGCGAGGGCCCCGGCCAGCCGGTGCGGCTGATGAGCCGTCTCGCACGGGCCGGTGTGGAGGACGCCATCGACATCAGCGAGCGCAAGCCGGACTGGATCAGGCCGCACGTGTCGCACGGCGAGAACGTGATGTCGCTGAAGCGCACGCTGAAGGACCTGAAGCTCGCGACGGTGTGCGAAGAGGCGGGCTGCCCGAACCTGTCGGAATGCTGGGACACCGGCACCGCCACGTTCATGGTGCTCGGCGAACGGTGCACTCGCGCGTGCGGTTTCTGCCTGGTGGACACACGAAAGCCGGAGGCACCCGATGCCGACGAGCCAGCCCGCGTCGCGGAGGCGGTGCAGCGCATGGGGCTGTCGTACGCGGTGCTCACGATGGTCGCGCGTGACGACCTCGCAGACGAGGGCATGGGGCACGTCGCGGAGTGCATCGACGCCATCCGCGCCGTCGACCCGTCGATCCGGATCGAGACCCTCATCTCCGATGCCCGCGGCACCGCCGCGCTCGACATTCTGCTGGACGCGCGTCCGGACGTGATGAACCACAACACAGAGACCGTGCCGCGCCTGCAGCGTGCGGTGCGTCCGAGCGCCGGGTACGCGCGCAGCCTGTCGGTCCTCGCGCGCAGCAAGGCGAAGGGACTCGTGACGA
>JBEGQK010000021.1:0-2519 GCA_041180985.1 Actinomycetota bacterium | reverse complement strand
CCCATGGAGTGGCCGATGCCGACAACCGGGGCACCGTCGTGGCGGCCCGAGAGGTGTCGTGCAGCCGCGAGCGCGTCGTTCCCGTACGACATCCACTCGACGGTTGCGGGGTCGATCCGTTCGGCGTCGCCGTACCCGCGGTGGTCGAAGCCCATGCAATGGTGTGTCGGGGTGAGCGCGGACGCCATCGGCTCGAAGCAGTGTGCGTGGAAGCCCGTCGCGTGCGACAGGAGAACCGGCGAACCAGTTCCGCCGAAGTCGTGCATTGCGATCGTGAGACCGTCCGTCGACGGGATCAGCGCCGCGTCGTCACATGCGATGTGCCCGATCACGCCGTCACCCCGGTCACTTCGGCTCGCGTGGGAGGCCGAGCAATCGTTCGCCGATGATGTTGCGCTGCACCTGGCTGGACCCACCTGCGATGCGGCCGCCCGGCGCAGCGAGCATGCCGGTGGCATCGGGTCCCTCGAGCATGGCGTCGGCTCCCGAGATGTCGCCGCGCAGCATCGCGATGTCGAACATCATCTCGGTGATCCCGAGTTTCATGAGCGACGATGCGGTCGAGGCGACCGGTCCCTGTGTCTGCGCGACGGCCTTGTACGCGATGCCGCGCGACATCAGCGTGGCGAGTTGCTGGCGCTGTTTCATGTCGAGCCCGCGTCCCTTGCCGAGTGCCGCCATCTGGTCGATGCGCCGCTCGAGTCCGATGATGCTCGCCCCGATGTGGCCGCGTTCGTTCGTCAGCACCGCCATGCCGACGCCCCACCCGCCGTGCAGCGGCCCGATCAACGCGTCCGCCGGCAGTTCCACGTCGGTGAAGAACACCTCGTCGAACTCGGCCTCGCCCGTCATCTGGCGCAGCGGGCGCACCTCTATTCCGGGGAGGTCCATCGGGCAGAGGAAGAAGGAGATGCCCTCGTGCTTCGGGGCATCCGGGTTCGTGCGCGCCATGAGGATGCCCCAGTTGCTGCACCGGCCACCGCTGCACCACACCTTCTGGCCGTTCACGATGAACCGGTCACCGTCGCGCTCGGCCCTGGTGGAGAGCGACCCGAGATCGCTGCCCGCGCCGGGTTCGCTGAACAACTGGCACCACACGTGCTCGGCCGCCAGTGTCCTGCGCAGGTGCTCGGCCTTGTGCTCGTCGGTTCCGAATGCCATGACGGCGCCGCCGGCGAGGACGAGCCCGACCATGTTGAGGATCGGGGGAACGCCGGCCTTCGCGCACTCTTCCACCCAGACGCCGTGGTGCGCCGGCGTGAGCCCCTGGCCACCGTGCTCGGCAGGCCAGTGGAGGCCGGCGTACCCGGCCGCGAAGATGCGCTTCTGCCATGCGACGCCTTCGTCAATGAGATCGGGTGGGCAGATCGCGCCGTAGTCGCGCGGTGCGAACTGCTTGTTCTCGGCGAGCCATCGTGAGACACGGGTCCTGAACTCGTCGAGGTCGTGCGCACTCATGTGGTTCACGGTAGTCGCAGCCGAATACTGTGTCGCCATGGAGGACCTGCTCCCCGGTGAGGACGACCCGCGACGCGCCGTCGTGCGCGAGTGGATCGCGGCGCACCCTGACGCGACGGCCCGGGAGCTGGCCGAGTCGGGGTACGTCGCACCGCACTGGCCGTCGCCGTGGGGCCTCGATGCCGACCCCGTGCACCAGCTCATCATCGACGACGAGTTCCAGAGGGCGGGGGTGAAGCGTCCGTCGAACCAGATCGGTATCGGCTGGGCCGCGCCGACCATCATCTTCGCCGGGAACGATGAGCAGAAGAAGAGGTACGTTCTGCCGGCGCTGGCGGCCGAGGAGATCTGGTGCCAGCTGTTCAGCGAACCCGGTGCGGGCAGCGACCTTGCGTCGCTCGGCACCCGTGCGGTGCGCGACGGCGACGAGTGGGTGGTGAACGGCCAGAAGATATGGACGACCGGTGCGCACTACTCGAAGTTCGGCATCCTCATCGCCCGCACCGACCCGGACGCGCCCAAGCACAAGGGCATCACCTACTTCATCTGCCCGATGGACCTCCCCGGCATCGAGGTGCGCAACATCCGCAACATCGCAGGGGCCGACAGTTTCAACGAGGTCTTCTTCACCGACGTGCGCATCCCGCACGCGAACGTGGTGGGCGAGGTGAATGACGGGTGGCGCCTCGCGAAGGTCACACTCGGCAATGAGCGCGTGTCGTTGTCGTCCGGGGGCGTCCTGTGGGGTGCGGGTCCGAAGGCAACCGACATCATCGACGAGGCACGGGCCATCGGCATCACCGACGTCGTGATGCGCCAGAGACTGGCCGCGCTGTACATCGAGCACTTCGTGCTGGAGATCATCCGCATGCGGACCCTGTCGGCACGCCTGCGCGGCGAGCAACCCGGGCCGGAGGCGAGCATCCGCAAGATCATGGCCGACGAACACGGACAGAAGGCGATGGAGGTCGCGCGCGACCTCGTGGGGATGGACGCGTTGCTCACGGGCACGCGCGAGGGGGAGAAGACCCTCAGATCGCGCAGCTGGTACAGCGGGTATA
>JBEGQK010000020.1:0-4802 GCA_041180985.1 Actinomycetota bacterium | reverse complement strand
GACGGCGTCGTCAGCACGGCGGTCGGTGTCGCGCTCGCCACGGCGCGCCCGACAACCCTTTACATCGGGGACGTGGCGATGGTGCACGACTCGAACGGGCTGTGGGGGCTCATGCGCCGCGGTGTCGACCTCACCATCGTCGTCACGAACAACGACGGCGGCTCCATCTTCTCGTTCCTGCCGCAGGCATCGCAGGTCGACGGGGACACGTTCGAGACTCTCTACGGCACTCCGCACGGTGTCGATTTCTCGCACCTTGCCGCGGCCCACGGTGTCCCGTTCGTGCGTGCCACGTCACGCGCGGAACTCGACCGCGCGCTCGTCGGTTCGGGCACGCGCTTGATCGAGGTGGTGTGCGACCGCTCGGCCAACGTCGGGGCTCACGAGGCGCTGAACGCCGCTGTGGTCTCCGCTGTCGACGCCGTCACGGTCTGACGATCGCGGAGAGCATCGCCTGGAATTTCGCCTGGGTCTCGGCCAGCTCGGCCAACGGCTCGCTCTCGGCAACGATCCCGCCGCCCGCGAACAACCGAGCGGACCTGCGGTCCGCCGAGAACTCGGCGCACCGGATCGCGACAGCGAACGTTCCGTTGCCGTGCGTGTCGAGCCAGCCGATCGCCCCGCCGTACGTGCCTCGCTCCATGTCCTCGTGCCCCGTGATGAAGTCGATGGCCTCGGCCGAGGGCGAGCCGCCGAGTGCTGGTGTGGGGCAGAGCCTGCGCACGAGGTGCATCACCGTGGGACGGGGTTCCGACAGGGCGCCCTCGATCGCAGTGCCGAGGTGCTGCACGTTCGCGACGGTGACGATCGACGGCTCCGGTTCCCAATCGAGGTACGAGCAGTACGGCAGGAGCGTGTCGTGCACCATGTCGATGACCACCCTGTGCTCCACCTGGTTCTTCGTGCTCGCGATGAGTTCGTCCGCGAGCTTCGCATCGGTTGCAGGGTCCCCCGTTCGCGGGGCGGTTCCGGCAAGCGGGTGGCTGCGGACCGTGCGGCCCTCCACCTGCACCAGCAACTCCGGCGACGCACCGATGAACCCGTTCACGCTGTAGCGGTAACTGCTGCCGAACGACGCGCGCAGGCGGAGCAGCACGGAATGAAGGTCAATCGGCTCGGTCGAGCGCACGGTGATGTCGCGCGCGATGACGGCCTTCCGGAGAGTGCCCTCCCTCACGGCATCACGAGCGGCCGCAACGGTGGAGAGGTAGCGGTCGACATCCATCCTCGGCTCCACAGTGAACGAGTTCGCCGTCGGGACGGGGCGGGTCACGGCGGTCGCCGCATTCAGTGCCTCGTCGAGCGCGGGCTGCGAGACCGACGACTCGTCGGGCCCTGACAGGGTCACGAAGGTCCGTCCCGCTGCGTCCTTGGTGACGCAGAGACGGGGCAGGACGAAGGTGGCTGTCCCCGACGGGAGGAACGGCACGGTGCCGAAGACGGCGGGACCGTGGCCGGGCGGTGGCGTCACCGAACCCGGCACGCACGTCAGGGAACCGAGAAGGGATTCGAGTCGGGGCTCGTCGCACGTGGCGGCCACGTCACGGCCCGCGACCCCGACACCGTCCCGCACGAACAGGAATCCGTCCCCTCGGCAGACATCATTGAGATCGATCGTGGAGTCGATCTCGCGGGCCCGGTACAGCATCAGGGGTTCCGGGTGCCGACCATCAACTGGGTGAGACCACCCGACAGTTGGGTGTGGGTGGCGTCGCCGAAACCGGCGTCGCGCAGCTTCTGGACGAGCACGGCTCGGTCCGGCAAGTAGGCGATGCTCTTCGGCAGGTAACGGTAGGCGGGACCGTCGCTGAGGATCGCCCCGATCCTCGGCACGACCTTCCCGAAGTAGATGTTGTTGCCGAACCGGACGAGCGGATTGTGCGGCACGCCGACATCGAGCAGCGCGACACGACCGCCGGGTCTGGTCGCCCTCGCGCACTCTCGGAAGAAAACGTCGAGATCGACGAGGTTGCGCAGGGCGAAGCCGCAGATGATGCCGTCGACCGAGCCGTCGGGCACGGGCAGGCGCAGGATGTCGGCCTGCGCACGCGGGGCGCCGCTGCGGTCGTTCGACAGCATTCCGAACGACAGGTCCATCGAGACGGGATCGAGTCCGGCCCGGCGCAGGTCGATGCACAGGTCGCCCGTGCCGGAGGCGAGGTCGAGCACGCGCGACCCGGGGACGAGCCGCAGGTCCCTGACGGCACGGCGCCGCCAGCGCACGTCGAGACGGAACGTCATGATGCGGTTGACGAGGTCGTACCGGGGCGCGATGGCATCGAACATGTCCTGCACCATTGCTGCCTTGTCCCGGCCCTCGGGCAGTTCGTCGCGGTCCCAGTTCGTGGTCACGGGGCAAGGCTAGGGCTGGGCCGGGCCCGAAACGGTGGCTGGTTCGTGAACATCGGTCACCACCCACCACAATGGGAACACCATCGAGCGTCACTGGGGGACGACCATGATTGATTTCACCCTTGCACCGGAACACGAGGCGATCCGCACGCGGGTCCGTGACTTCGTCGACAACGTCATCAAGCCGGCCATGGAGCCCTTCGGCCACCGCGACGAGATGCCCGAGTCGGAACGCGGCAACTACATCAAGGCGCTCCTCGGCCTGCGCAAGGAGGCCGTGAAGCAGGGCCTGTGGCTGCCCCACATGCCGAAGGAGTACGGCGGCATGGGACTCGGCCACGTCGAACTGGCCATGGTGCAGTCCGAGGCGGCGAAGACGCGCGTCGGACCGTGGGTGTTCAACTGCCAGGCCCCCGACGAGGGCAACATGCACACGCTGCTGCACTGGGCGAACGACGAGCAGAAGGAGAAGTACCTGAAGCCGTTGCTGAACGGCACGACCTCGTCCTGCTTCGCCATGACCGAGCCCGAGGTGGCCGGTTCGGACCCCACGCTCATCAGGACGCACGCCATCAAGGACGGCGACGAGTGGATCATCAACGGCCACAAGTGGTTCATCTCCGGAGCACGCCGTGCGAAGTTCGCCATCCTCATCGCGCGCACCGAGATGGACGTGCCGGAGGGCTCGCGCGGCGCGAACACCGCGTTCATCGTGGACATCCCGAGCGAGGGGTGGAACGACGTCCGCGAGGTGGAGACCATGCACGGTTCCACCGGGCACTCAGAGATCGTCATCAAGGACCTGCGCGTCCATGACTCGCAGATTCTCGGCGGACGCGGCAACGGGCACCGTCTCGGTCAGTACCGCCTCGGGCCGGCACGTCTGGCGCACTGCATGCGCTGGATCGCACAGGCCGAGACCGCCCTCGACATGATGGTGTCGCGCTCTCTCGAGCGCTACTCGCACGGCTCGTACCTCGCGGAGAAGCAGGGCATCCAGTGGATGATCGCCGACTCCACGATGGAGCTCTACCAGAGCAAGTTGATGGTGCTGCACGCGGCGTACCTCATCGACAAGGGCGCGGACTTCCGCAACGAGGTGTCGATGGCGAAGCACTTCGTGGCGAACACGCTGAACCGCATCATCGACCGTGCCATCCAGGTGCACGGTGCGCTCGGCTACTCGACCGACACCCCGCTCGCCGGCATGATGCAGAATGCCCGCTGGGCCAGGTTCGCCGACGGTGCCGACGAGATCCACCAGATGCGCATCGCACAGATCTCGATCAAGGCCTACACCGACCACAAGTCGACGTGGTCGGCCACCGGCAGCCTGCCGATCTGACCCCGACGGTCGTCTACCCGGCGGCCGCGTCGATTGCCGTCTGCTTGGCCCACCTGTAGTCGGCCTTGCCCGCGGGGGACCGGACGATCTCGGGAACGAACACGAAGGCCTTCGGGAACTTGTAGCGGGCGATGTGCCTCTCGGCCTCGGCCAGCAGGGCATCGACATCGGGGCTGCGACCTTCCTTCAGGCGCACGATGGCGACGACCTCGTTGCCCCAGCGCTCGCTCGGTCTGCCTGCGACCACGCAGTCGTACACGTCGGGATGGGCCTTGACCGCGGCCTCCACCTCCTCGGCGAAGATCTTCTCGCCGCCTGAGTTGATGGTCACCGAGTCGCGTCCGTGCAGTTCGATGACCATGTCGGCGGTGAGACGCGCGCGGTCACCCGGCACCACGTACCGCACACCGTCGACGACGGGGTAGGTCTTCCTGGTCTTCGCCTCGTCGCCCAGGTACCCGAGCGCGAGTCGACCGCTCTTCGCAAGCCATCCGAGTTCCTCGTGTCCCGCCTGCAGCTCGGACGTGAGGTCCTCGGAGAGGATGTGGTTCTGGGGTGACCACGGGAAGGTGCCCGTGGAGGCGCTCCCGCTGGTGGCGAGCTGCGACAACTGCCCGCCGGCCTCGGACGAACCGAGCCCGTCCACCATCATCACGTGCGGCATGTGCTGAAGGAACTCCTCCTTCAGGTGGGCCGACAGCGGTGCGCCGCCTGAGAGGATGTTCAGCAACCCGCTCAGGTCGTGTGACGAGCCGGCGAGGCCGTCGAGGAGCGGTCTGGCGAACGCGTCACCGACGATGAGGAGGAAGTTCACCTTCTCGCGCTCGACGAGTCCCCAGATGTCGTCGGGGTCGAGCCGCTCCGGGTTTGACTGCACGATGATCGTGCCGCCCGAGAGCCACGTGCGCATCGCGATCCAGTGTGCGGCACCGTGCATGAACGGCGGGCACGGGAGCGACCGCAGGCCGCCGGGTGCCGCAGCCACGTGTTCCTCGACGGTTGCCGCGGTCTTGTTGCCGCCGAAGCACTCGACGACCGCATCGGCGTTGCGCCACAGCACGCCCTTCGGCATCCCCGTGGTGCCGCCCGTGTAGAGGATGTAGAG
>JBEGQK010000019.1:0-3237 GCA_041180985.1 Actinomycetota bacterium | reverse complement strand
CGACTGGCCGGAGCCCATCAAGTTGATGCAGCGCAACTGGATCGGCCGCAGCGAGGGTGCACGCGTCACGTTCTCCTCCCCCGCCGGCGACCTCGTGGTGTTCACCACGCGCCCGGACACGCTGTTCGGCGCCACGTGCCTGGTCCTCTCGCCCGAGCACCCGGTGGTCGGTGCGCTCACGACCGATGCGCAGCGCGGTGTCGTCGATGCATACGTCGCCGAGGCAGCGGCGAAGGCCGATGCGGACCGCCAGGACGACTCGAAGGCCAAGACGGGCGTGTTCACCGGCTCGTACGCCACGAACCCCGTCAACGGCGCGCAGGTCCCCGTGTGGATCGCCGACTACGTGCTCATGGGGTACGGCACCGGCGCCATCATGGCGGTCCCGAGCGGCGACACCCGCGACTTCGAGTTCGCGCGCGAGTACGGCCTGCCGATCGTGGCCACACAGATGCCGCCCGCGTCGTGGTTCGAGGAGCACGGCATCCCCGCGTCGTCCGATTGCTCCACATGGCCGGAGGCATTCGTCGGTGACGGTGTCGTCATCAACTCGTCCAACGACTCGGTGTCACTCGACGGCATCGCATCGGTGGCGGAGGCGAAGAGCCGGATGAACGAATGGCTGGCGGCGAAGGGTCTCGGAGAACCGACGACCACGTACCGCCTCCGTGACTGGCTGTTCTCGCGCCAGCGCTACTGGGGCGAGCCGTTCCCTGTCGTCTACGACGACGACGGCCGCGCTCACGCCGTGCCCGAGTCCTCGTTGCCCGTCCTGCTGCCGGAACTGGCCGACTTCAAGCCGACGGCGCTCGACCCGGATGACTCCGTCAGTGACCCCGTCCCGCCGCTCGCGCGCGTGAAGGAATGGACCCGCGTCACCCTCGACCTCGGCGACGGCCCGCGCGAATACCGCCGCGAGGTGAACGTCATGCCGCAGTGGGCTGGCTCCTGCTGGTACGAGATGCGCTATCTCGACCCCACGAACGAGACCGCAATGGTCGACAAGGAAGTCGAGAAGTACTGGATGGGTCCGCGCGGTGCAGGGCACACGGGTGGTGTCGACCTGTACGTGGGCGGCGTCGAGCACGCGGTGCTGCACCTGCTGTACTCGCGCTTCTGGCACAAGGTTCTGTTCGACCTCGGCCATGTCAGCAGCGAGGAGCCGTTCCACCGCCTCTTCAACCAGGGTTACATCCAGGCGTACGCGTTCCGTGATGCGCGCGGCCAGACAGTGCCCGCCTCCGAGGTCGTCGAGAAGGACGGCGCGTACACGTGGAACGGCGAGTCCGTCGCGCGCGAGTACGGGAAGATGGGCAAGAGCCTGAAGAACATCGTCACGCCCGACGAGATGTACGAGGAGTTCGGTGCCGACACGTTCCGCCTGTACGAGATGTCCATGGGGCCGCTCGACGCCAGTCGGCCGTGGAACACCCGTGATGTCGTCGGCATGCAGCGGTTCGCGCAGCGACTGTGGCGCAACGCGGTGAACGAGGACACAGGCGAATCGATCGTCGTCGACGAGGAGGCCCCGCTCGAACTGCGCCGGGCGCTGCACCGCACCATCGTCGGGGTCGACGCAGACATGGACGGCCTCCGCTTCAACACCGCCATCTCCAAGTTGATCGAGCTGAACAACGCGCTCACGCAGCACGTGAACTCGGCCGGCACCAGCCCTCGCGAGGTGGTCACCGCGATGGCCCGGATGGTGTCGCCCCTGTGCCCCCACATCGGCGAGGAACTGTGGCGTCGTCTCGGCCACGATTCGACCGTCACGTACGAACCGTTCCCGGTCGCCGACCCCGCACTGCTGGTCGAGGACACGGTCGAGGTGCCCGTGCAGGTCAACGGCAAGGTGCGCGCACGCATCTCCGTTGCACCAGGTGCCGACGAGGCCACCCACCTTGCCGTCGCACTGGCCGACGAGAAGGTCATCGCCGCACTCGACGGCAAGCAGCCGTTGAAGACCATCGTGGTCCCCGGCCGCACGGTGAACCTGGTCATCGGCAAGTGACCGGCACCGAGCTCCTCGGCTACTGGTGCATCGCCATCAGCCTGGCCTTCGTGTGGCCGCAGGTGTGGCGCACGGTCAGGCACGACACCACCCACGGGATCAGCCCGTTCGGCACTCTCCATGTGATGTCCGGTGCGGCACTGTGGCTCACCTACGGGGCACTCGAGCGCCTCAGCACCATGTGGATCAGCAACGCATCGTTCGTCATCGCGCAGGTCATCATCTGCGCCGTTCTCCTGCGCCACGGGCGCCTGCCCGTGCGGTTGGTCGCGGGCTTTGCCGCAGTCGAGTTCGTCCTGCTCGCCGTGGGGGTCACGGGGACGAATGCCGTCCTCGGTTGGATCGCCATCTTCGTCAGTGGCAGCGGCATGATCCCGAACGTCGTCCACGTCCGTTCGGCACCCAACCTGCACGGCATCTCCATCGTGAGCTGGGCGATGACGGTCGTCGCCGCCACCTCGTGGACGCTCTACGGCTGGGCGAAGGACGACCACATCATCATGTACGTCAACTACTTCACCGTCCCGTTGATGATCTACGTGATCGTGAAGGCGGTGCTGTGGCGAAACGCCAACGACGTGCCGCTCTTCGGACGCGCCGCCTGACTAGCGCAGGTACCGCGCGCAACCGGCGATGACCGACGGGTCCGGAGCGCCCTTCACCAACAGGATCGTGTGGTCGAGTCCGATCGCACGGAACGCCACGTTCGCCGGGTGGGCCGGGTCGCACATCTCCGGCGAGAAGAAGTCCCACACGGATGCGTCGAAAGGCTTGTCGCCTGCCGCCTCGCGGGCCACGCGGACGAACTCCGCACGCCGTTCATGGTGGAAGCCCACGTTCACGCCGTCGCAGTGACGGCCCGCGTATTCGGCGAGTGCGGCACTGTTCACGCCGACGATCGTCGGGACGGGCGTCGCGGTAACAGGGAAGCCGTCGAACTTCGCGTCACGCGACGGCGAGAGAATCGACCTCATCTCGTCGACCACTGCCGCAAGACGCGCATGACGTTCCGCCATCGTCGGGAGCATCGTGATGCCGAGCGCGTCCTGCTCGGCGCCCCACGGGCTGCCCGGTGCGGCGCCGGCGCCGAGACCGAGCGTGAACCGTCCGCCGGAGATGTTCTGCACCGTCGCTGCGCTCACCGCGAGCAGACCGGGTGTGCGGTTCATCACGTTCGTGACGAGCGTGCCCACCTTGATGGTGGACGTGACCGCCGCCCACGCGGA
>JBEGQK010000018.1:0-6651 GCA_041180985.1 Actinomycetota bacterium | reverse complement strand
TCATGCGCGTGGCGGCGGAGCACCTCGACCAGGTGCTGCACCCGCAGTTCGCGTCGAAGTCGAAGTCGATCGCAAAGGGCCTCGCCGCATCCCCCGGTGCGGCGGTCGGGCGCGCGTACTTCACAGCCGATGACGCAGAGGCGGCGGCCAAGAAGGGTGAGGACGTCATCCTGGTGCGCAGCGAGACGAGCCCCGAGGACGTCCACGGCATGATGGTCGCCAAGGGCATCCTCACCGCACGCGGCGGACTCGTCAGTCACGCCGCAGTCGTGGCGCGCGGCTGGGGAACACCCGCCGTGGTCGGTGCCGAGGCAGTCAAGATCACCGGGAAGTCGTTCACCGTCGGTGACGTCACCGTGAAGGAAGGCGAGTGGCTGTCGCTCGACGGCACCACCGGCGAGATCATGGTCGGCCAGCTGAAGCTCGCGGGCTCGAAGCCGCCGAAGGAGTTCGACACGATCCTCAAGTGGTCCGACGAGGTCCGCAAGGGCAAGCTCGACGTGCGTGCGAACGCCGACACCGACGAGGACGCGAAGAAGGCGCGCGAACTGGGGGCGCAGGGCATCGGGCTGTGCCGCACGGAGCACATGTTCCTCGCGCCCGACCGTCTGCCTGTCGTGCGCCAGATGATCCTGGCGAGCACGCCGGCCGAGGAGCACAAGGCACTCGAGGAACTCCGCAAGGTGCAGAAGAAGGACTTCATCGGCTTGCTGAAGGAGATGTCCGGCCTGCCGGTCACCGTCCGTCTGCTCGACCCGCCGCTGCACGAGTTCCTCCCGCACGTCAACGAACTCGAGATCAAGAAGGCCGTGAAGGGTCTCGACGCACAGGAGGAGGCACTCCTCCAGGCGGCGCACTCATGGTCGGAGTTCAACCCGATGATCGGCACGCGCGGCGTCCGTCTCGGCGTCATCAAGCCGGGTCTCTATGCCATGCAGGTGCGCGCACTGATGGAGGCGGCCGACGAGGTTGCGTCGAAGGGCTACGAACCGATTGTCGAGATCATGATCCCGCTCACCGTGACCCGCGAGGAACTCGCGCTCGCGCGTGGCTGGGTGGAAGAAGTCCTCTCGGACATCAACTCGCGTCCCGCCCCGAAGGGCAAGGACGGGAAGAAGGGGAAGCGCCCGAAGGTCACCATCGGAACGATGGTCGAGACGCCTCGCGCCGCGGTCCGCGCCGACGAGCTCGCCGAGGTGGCCGATTTCTTCAGTTTCGGCACGAACGACCTGACCCAGCTCACGTTCGGCTTCAGTCGTGACGACGTCGAGAGCAGGATGATGCCCGCCTATCTCGAGGCAGGACTCCTGAAGCGCAACCCGTTCGAGACGATCGACCAGACCGGCGTCGGCGAACTGGTGACGATGGCCGCGAAGCGCGGTCGCAAGACCAAGAAGAACATGAAGATGGGCGTGTGCGGCGAGCACGGTGGCGACCCGGAGTCGATCGGGCTGTTCTACAGGGCGGGACTGAACTACGTCAGTTGCTCCCCGTACCGCGTGCCGATCGCACGACTCTCCGCGGCGCAGGCCGTCATCGGCGGGGTCAAGGGCGACACCAAGTAGCAACGGGGTGAGCCGACGGACGGCACACCCGCGGTGACGGGGCCGTGAAGTAGGGAACTCCTACACTTCTGTTCCGTGACCCCCCACGTCTTCCACCAGTTACTTGCCGCAGCCGGGAATTCCTCGGGAGGCAAGGTGGACCTCGCCATCGCCGGATGGCACTGGCCCATGCTTCTCGGTGTGCTCGCGGCACTCCTGCTGGTCGACATCCTCGTCATCCACCGCAAGGCCCACGTGGTCCACACGAAGGAAGCGGCCATCGAGTCCGCGGTGTGGATCTCGGTCGGCCTGATCTTCGGTCTCGTCATGCTGTGGGAGTTCGGCGGCGCCGCGGCGGGCGAGTACATGGGCGGCTATCTCATCGAGAAGAGCCTCAGCGTGGACAACGTCTTCGTCTGGGCGGTCCTCTTCGCCCACTTCAAGGTCCCGCCGCAGTACCAGCACCGGGTGCTCTTCTGGGGAATCTTCGGTGCACTTGCCATGAGGCTCGGTTTCATCTTCGCCGGTGTCGCCATCATCAACACCTTCAAGATCACGCTCATCCTCTTCGGCGCGTTCCTCTTCTACTCGGGGCTGAAACTGCTGAAGACCCATGACGAGGGTTTCGACCCCGCCAAGAGCAAGGCGATGCGGGTCTTCCACCGGTTCGTCCCCTCCACCGACGACCTGGACGGCCAGAAGATGTTCACCCGGGACAAGATCACCGGGAAGAAGCTCGCCACGCCGCTGCTGGCCGTGCTGGTCCTCGTCGAGATCACCGATGTCATCTTTGCCATCGACTCCGTGCCCGCGGTGCTCGCGGTCACCCGGGAGCAGTACATCGCCTTCGCATCCAATGCGTTCGCCATCCTCGGCCTGCGTGCCCTCTACTTCCTGCTCGCGGACATGCGCGAGCGGTTCCGCTACCTGCAGACCGGCCTCGGGGTGATCCTCGCCTTCGTCGGCGTGAAGATGGTGGTGTCGTACTGGTGGCACATGCCGATTGCCGCCTCGCTCGCGATCATCGCAACCATCCTCACGGTGTCGGTGGTGGCCTCCATCCGGACGGACAACGCCGCCGCCTGACGCCCAGCCGGCGTGAATCGTCGGCACGCCGTGGCACTAATGTTCTGCCATGGCGATTGCGGAGGACGACATCCAACGAGTCCGCGCCGCCACAACGCTGTCCGATCTCGTCAGCCCGTACACGCAACTCCGCCGCAGCGGCCGCAGCCAGATCGGCCTGTGCCCCTTCCACTCCGAGCGCACCGGTTCGTTCAGCGTCAACGACGAGACCGGCCGTTACATGTGCTTCGGGTGCGGTGCGAAGGGTGACGTCTTCAACTTCGTCCAGCAGATGGAGCACCTCGACTTCATCGCGGCCGTCGAACGACTGGCGGCAAAGGCCAGCATCGAACTGCACTACACGTCGGGACCGGACACCGGCCAGCGCAAGCATCGCAAGGAGCTCCTCGAGGTCATGATGAAGGCGGTCGACTGGTACCACCAGCGGCTGCTGGAGGCCCCGGACGCACGGCCCGCCCGCGACTACCTGCGCTCACGCGGCCTGTCCGGCGACGTCGCCCGTCATTTCCGCATCGGATGGGCGCCCGACGACTGGGACGTGCTCTGCAAGAGCCTCGGCGCCCCCGCATCCATGCTGAAGGAGCTCGGGCTCGGGTTCGAGAACAAGCGCGGCCGCATGCAGGACTTCTTCCGCGCCCGCGTTCTGTTCCCGATCTTCGACGAGAACGGGAACGCAGTCGCGTTCGGCGGCCGCATCCTGCCCGGCGTGGCCGACCAGGCGAAGTACAAGAACTCCACCGAGACCCCGGTGTACACGAAGTCGCGCACGCTGTACGGGCTCAACTGGGCGAAGGGCGACGCGATCAAGGCCGACCGACTCGTCGTGTGCGAGGGGTACACCGATGTCATCGGCTTCCACCGCAGCGGGGTCACCACCGCGGTGGCCACGTGCGGCACGGCGCTGACCGAGGAGCACGTGAAGCTCATGAAGCGATACGCGCGCAACGTCGTGCTCGCGTTTGACGCGGACAATGCCGGCCAGGGAGCCGCCGAGAAGTTCTACGAGTGGGAGAAGAAGTACGACATCACCGTGTCGGTCGCGCAGTTCCCCGAGGGCCAGGACCCGGGCGACATCGCGAACAGCAACCCGGAGAGCCTCCAGGTCGCCGTCGACGAGGCGATGCCGTTCCTCGGCTTCCGCCTGAAGCGCCTGTACGCGGCGAACCCGGGCAAGTCACCCGAGGTGCGGGCACGGACCGCGGAACTCGCCATGGGTCTCGTGAACGAGCACCCCGACGTGAACGTGCGGCGCCTGTACGCATCGGAAGTCGCCATGCAGACCGGTGTGTCGTCGGCCGAACTCATGCGCATCGCCGAGCAGGGGAGGGGCCGCATCGCGCCGGTCGCCCAGCCGGTGCGCCAGGCGGCCGAGGGCGCCGGCTTCATGGCCCTGGCGCTTCTCATCCACGACTGGGATTCGATCGCGCCGTGGTTGATCGAGGAACTCTTCGTGGAGGAGCCCTATCGGCAGGCGTTCCGTGCCATCGCGGAGTCGGAGGGTGACGTCCACAAGGCACTCGCCATGGTGGAGGGCGAAGCAGCGGAGATCATCGAGAGGGCCTCGGTCCACGATCAGCAGGCGGACGCCATGGTGGAGGCGCGCACTCTCATTGCCGCGGCGGCGCGACGCCATCTCGCCACCCGAGTCCACGTCACGGACCCCGATGAACTGCGCGTCGACCAGGCCGCCAGGGTCGCACTGGCTGATCTCTCCAAGCCGGAACGGGCGGCGAATGCGGCGGTGACCCTGCTGCAGTGGCTGGCCGACAGGGCAGGGGCCGCCGCGTGAGCAGGCCCACACCGCCCCCACCGCACCCGGCAATCGACAAGGGCGAGTGGGCCGCACTGATCGCATCCGCCTCCGAGGACCGCGTCGTCGAGGCGAACAACATCGCACATGTCCTCCGGCACGTGGAACTAACCGAGGAGTTGCTGCGTCAGACCGAGGCTGTGCTGAAGACCATCGACATCACCATCTCCAAGGTCGAACCCGACATCTCCGGTCCGATCGAACGCGTGCCCGCCCCGAAGCAGTCCACCACCTCCACGCCGAAGTCCACGTCGAAGCCCGCCACCACCGGGCCCGAGGCGGGCGACGCGGTGCGCATGTACCTGCACGAGATCGGACAGGTCGATCTGCTCACCGCCGAGGACGAGCGCCGTCTCGGACGTGCCATCAAGGCCATGCAGGACGCTCGACAGAGAATGGCCACCACGAAGGTGACCGGCGAGGAGAGGTTCGAGCTGCGCCGCGCGATCCGCGACGGCGACGAGGCTCTCGAGCACCTCGTGAAGGCGAACCTCCGCCTCGTGGTCTCCATCGCGCGCCGTTACGACGGCCGTGAACTGCCGCTGGCCGACCTCATCCAGGAGGGCAACATCGGCCTGATGCGCGCGGCCGAGAAGTACGACTGGGAGAAGGGCTTCAAGTTCTCCACCTACGCAACGTGGTGGATCCGCCAGGCCATGATGCGCGCGATGGCCGACCAGGGACGCACCATCCGAGTGCCGAGTCACGTCGTGGAGCTCATCAACCGCATGACGAAGGCCGAGAGGGACCTCAACGTGGAGCTCGAGCGCGAGCCGACGTTCGCCGAGGTGTCGGAGCGCACGCTCATCCCCGTCGAGAAGATCGAGGAACTGAAGCAGATCGCGGCCGTCACCATCAGTCTCGATGCGCCGATGGGCACGGAAGAGGATTCCCACACGTGGGCCGACACTGTGACGTCGAAGGACGACGAGGACTCGCCGGTGGACATCACACAGCGTCGCCATCTCATCGAGGCGATCTCCGCCGAATTGCACACGCTCCCGGAACGCGACCGCCGCATCCTCGACAAGAGGTTCGGCATCTCGTCGGGTGAACCGATGACTCTCGACGAGGTCGCCAAGCAGGAAGGCGTCACGAGGGAACGCATCCGCCAGATCGAGCAGAAGACGCTCGCGCGAATGCGCCACCCGAACAACAGCCAACGGTTGAGAGGCTTCCTGGACGACGAATAGGCCGGTGCGCGGGTGGGTTCCCGGGGCCCCGCGCTGGTAGCCTCATCCTTCGGCCCATTCCGGGGTAGCTCAGTTGGCAGAGCAACGGACTGTTAATCCGTGGGTCGTGGGTTCGAGCCCCACCCCCGGAGCCATTCCCGTTTCACCACGGGCCAGTAGCTCAGTGGTTAGAGCAGGGGACTCATAATCCCTTGGTCGTAGGTTCGATCCCTACCTGGCCTACCAGTCCGGCCGCGGCGGCCGTCCTATCGTGACCCCATGTGGCATGAGCTGTTCCATCTGACCCCGTCCGTCCTCGAGAAGATCCTGCGGGCTGTTGCCGTGTATGTCTTCCTCCTTGTGGCACTGCGCCTGGGCGGCAAGCGGGAGATGGGCCAGTTGAACATGATGGACTTCATCGTCCTCCTGGCCGTCGCCAATGCCGTGCAGAACGGCATCATCGGGAACGACAACTCGATCACGGGGGCGGTCATCGGGGCGACGACGTTGTTCGTGGTGAACGGGGCCGCGTCGATGGCCGCGGTGCGCAGCCCGAGGGCGCGCAGGATTCTCGTCGGGATGCCGACGATCCTCGTGGTCGACGGCGTCGTGAACAAGCGCAACCTCCGTCGCGAGCGGATGTCCCTCGATGACCTGTCCCAGGTCGTTTCGGAGGCAGGTGGGAACTCGGTGTCCGAGGTGCAGAGATGCGTGATCGAGCCGAACGGTCACGTGGCCGTCACGCTGCGTCAGTCGGATGCGAACGCGGGCAGATACGAAAAAATCCTCGAGCGCCTGGCGACGCTCGAGGATCTCGTCCGCAAGGGTTGAGTCAGTCGTCCCCGCCGCCGGAGTTCGTGATCTTCGTGTCGTGCCACACGGCCTTGGCGCCTGAGTGTCCGGCGTTGTAGGTCTGCCACGTGGCCACGATGCCGACGACGGACACGAACGCGATGACGGCAGCAACGGCACCGGCCGAGAGCTTCTTCGCGAGCGGAGCGATGCGCTTGCTGACCGGCGAGAGGACCTTCGCGAAGGG
>JBEGQK010000017.1:0-4928 GCA_041180985.1 Actinomycetota bacterium | reverse complement strand
GCCATGCGCTTCTTCGTGTAGCGGAGCTGTTCCGCCTGGATGGCGATGTCGGACGCCTGGCCGCGAAGGCCGGCGAGGGGCTGGTGCATCATGATGCGAGCGTTCGGCAGTGTGTAGCGCTTGCCGGGGGCACCGGCCGTGAGGAGGAACTGGCCCATCGATGCGGCGAGACCCATGCAGACCGTGGCGACGTCGCAGCTGACGAACTGCATCGTGTCGTAGATGGCCATGCCGGCCGTGACCGACCCGCCGGGGCTGTTGATGTAGAGCCAGATGTCGGCGTTCGGGTCCTCACCCTCGAGGTAGAGCAACTGGGCGCACAGCTGGTTCGCGATGTCGTCGTTCACATCGGTGCCGAGCATGACGACACGGTTCTTCAGGAGGCGCGTGAAGATGTTGGCGCTGGGGTCGTTGTTGCCATCGAAGGCGACGGGCATGCCGGGTGTGCTCATGCCCCGAAGGCTACCTGCTCGGCCATAATGGACAGGTGCCCCCCTCCAGTGACTTCACCCCCAACACAGACGAGCTCCTCGGGCACAACGACCAGTTCGTGGCGGAATTCGCCGACCATGGCCTCCCGTTGCGACCCCGAAGGCACCTGGCGATCGTTGCCTGCATGGACAGTCGAATGGACATCTTCCAGATGCTCGGTCTCGACCACGGCGACGCACACATCATCCGCAACGCCGGCGGGGTCGTCACCGACGACGTCATCCGTTCGCTCGTTGTCTCGCAGCGACTCATGAAGACGCAGGAGATCGTCCTGATCCACCACACGAACTGCGGTCTGCAGGTCGTGAGCGAGGACGGGTTCAAGGCCGAGATCGAGAAGGAGTGCGGCATCAAGCCGTGGTGGGCGATCGAGACGTTCGCCGACCCTTACGACGACGTGCGCCAGAGCATGTCGCGGTTGCACTCGAGCCCCTTCATCGTCGAGAAGGAACACATCCGCGGCTTCGTCTACGACGTGGAGACCGGGAAACTGCACGAGGTCGAGGCCGACCAGCGCCACGTCGACTGACGCGGTAGCACGCGTCAGTACGGTTCGACTGCCGGTGCGTCGGGATCGGCGCCCTTCATCCGGGCGGTCGAGGTCTGGCCGCGCTTTCCGGCGGGCACGACCCCCGTGACGGCACCGAGACCGAACGTGGGCATGTTCCCGTACACCGTCTCGAGTGACGCATCGGACAGTTGGTACGTCTCGTGGAATATGCCGACCGAACCGTTGTCCCGCACGGAACGGTTGAATGCGCGCCAGGCGGGCAGGTGGAGGTGTTCGGCGGCCCGTGCGTACGCATTCAGCTTGTCGAAGGACTCCCAGTACTGCCACACGACGACCGTCCGGCCGGAGAGGAGCGTGCGGGGCTTCCCCACGAGACCGAGTGACGGGTTCTTCTGCAGTTCGATGAGCATGCGCGGCATCGCGGCGAGGACGGGAAGCCACTTCCACGGTTTCCGCAACTGGTTCAGCCGCATGCCGATGAGAAAGAGGACTTTCCCGTCCGCCCCGGCCTCGGCGGACCATCGTCCGTTGTTGATGTTTCCCATGTGCCCCCTATCGCTGGACTCCGCTGAAGATGACAACGACCCGCTCGTCATCGGCGATGTGGTCACGGATCGCGAGAATGCCCGCGAGACCCGCACTGCCCGTGGGGCTCACGTTGATGTCGGTGAGTTCGCGTGCCAGACGGTGCGCCTCGACGATGTGCTCCTCGCTCGCCACGACCGGCGACCCGCCGGTGTCCGCCATTGCGTCGAGAACGCCGATCCAGTCGTACGTCTCGTCGTCGAGGATGCCATCGGCGAGCGAACGGGGTTCGTCCTCCCACGGCCACATGCATTCCGACCACCTGACACCGACGTTGTGCACACCGCCGGTGGCGATCGCGCGGCGCCATGCCCGTTCCAGAGGCGCGCAGCCGGCTGCCTGCACGGCATGCAGCATCGGGTGGACACCCGCCGACTTCAACGACGAACCGACACACGCGGCGAACGCTCCGCCGCCCACCTGCACGAAGACACGGTCGGCACGGTGGTCCATCACGTCAGTGATCTCCCACCCGATGGTGCGGCCGCCGTCGCGGCACCACGCGTTCTCCGTGCCCTGCACACCGAACGGGACGGAACCTGCCGCGACGGCCTCTCGGAACCGGAAGACGCACGGGTCACCGGCGGGGTCGGCTTCCCTGCGCGGGCACACGGTGACGGTGGCTCCGAGAGCGGCGAGATGCTCGAGGACGTTCGCCGATGCCGAGGGCGGGACGAACACGTCTATCGGCCACTCCACGGCGCGGGCGATGGTGGAGGCTGCGATCGCGGCGTTGCCGCACGACGCGATGGCAAGACGCGGACGCGACGTCGTGTTCCAGCGAGAAGTCCCAGCGGCCTCGGACATGAGCAACTGCACCATCTCGGTGAACAGGTGCCGCGCCTTGTGCGAGCCGGCCACGTTGTTCGTCTCGTCCTTCACCCACACTCCGCCGTTGCCCGTGAACCCCAGACGGTCCGACAACCCGGCCGAACGCGTCAACGGCGTCTTGCGGAAGCCCGTGCCGCAGACAGCCGCGACCAGGGTGTCGAGATCGTTGATGATCGCGAGCCTCCGGTCATCGGCAAGCCCGACCGCCTCGCCGTACGCATCAACTGCGAGGTACCGGCGGTACGCGACGAACGGATTGTCGTCGTCGACGGGCCTGAACGGTGCGGCCTCGGACACGAAGTGCAGGACGTGGTGACGGTCGTCGGGTGTCGCGTGCGGGCAGACGAGGACGTTCGACGAGACCGGCAGGACCGAGTCGCACGCGGCACAGACCATTCCCGTGACGACGGGACGGTCGAGCGCCGTCATGGCCGCGTCAGCGGGCCTTTGCGACGCGGGCGTTGAACTCGACGATGAGTTCGTCCCACACCGGCGCGTAACGGCGCAGTCCCCGCCAGAAATCCTGTGAGCGACGTGCCTCGAAGACATCGAGCGGCGTGTTCTGCTGCTCCACCCAGGTGTAGTACCCGAGGTTGAAGATTCGGTTTCGGTCGCGCTCCGTGCACTCGATCATGTTCCCGGTGTCGATGGACGACAGGTGCTCGCCCACGGCCTCGGCGGCATCAACGGCCGTGAAGTTGTTCGAGTAACGACGGGCAATCGTCTTCTCGCGCTCGCTCGGGTACAGCGCGCTCCCGTCGGTTGCCACGGTGACGATGGCGTCGTTGGCACCGAGGTTCAGCATCTTGGCGGTCTTGATCGCCGCGATCACGTTGCAGATGGACGAGAACCCGAAGTGCGTGAGTGCATCGATGAGCCCGGCAGACGCGCCGTGACGGTCCGCGAGGTACTTCTGCCCTGCCGGCGTGTTGAACACGACGTCCAGCTCGTCCGTGGCCTTGTCGGACACACCGACCACGAGATCGGTGTTCATCACGTTGTGGATGAGCGGGATGTGCTTGTCACCGATGCCCTGGATGTTGTGCTCGCCGAACCCGTTCTCCAGCATCGTGGGGCACTCGAGGGCCTCCACTGCGACGATCTTCGTGCCGTACAGGTCCTTCAGGCGGTCGCCCGCGGAGATCGTGCCGGCGGAGCCCGTGGCGGACGTGAATGCCGCGAGGCGCAGGTTCGAGTGGCCGTTCGCCTTCACGTGCTCGTACGCGTGGGCCAGCGCACGACCGGTCACCTCATAATGTCCGACCGGATTGCCGAACTCGCAGAACTGGTTCAGGATGAAGTTGCCGGGGTCCTTCGCCATCTCGTTGCACGCGTCGTAGATCTCCTTGACGTTGCTCTCGGTGCCCGGTGTGCGCACCACGTCTGCCGGGTCGGTGACCCACCGGTCGAGCCAGTCGAAACGCTCCTTGGACATTCCGGCGGGGAGAACGGCGACGCCGCGCGAGTTCATCAGTCGGCTGATGGCGATGCCACCGCGCGCATAGTTGCCGGTCGACGGCCAGACCGCGCGGTGGCGGGTGGGGTCGAACTGACCGGTGATCACGCGGGGCGCGAAGCACGAGTAGGCGGCGAGCACCTTGTGCGCCGTGATCATGGGGAAGCGGTCGCCGAACACCACGATGATGGGGCTGTCGACACCCGTGAGCGACGACGGCAGGACCACATGGTCGGGGACGTCCACGCGGTTGCCGTTCAGGTCGTTGTACCAGTGGACGCGGAAGAGGTTGCGCGGGTCCGCAGCGTCCTTGTCGACGCCCTTCGTGATCGAAGGGTCGATGGTCGACGGATCGGCCAGCTGCGCGAAGGTCGGCAACACGATGTTCTGGGCCGCGAAACGCTTGACGCTGTTCCCGAGCGACACCGTGTCCACCACCGAATCGGCGAGTCCCAGCTGGGAGATGAGCGTGTTCGTGTCGAGGGAAGCATCAGCAAGAGTCACCTCAACAGTCTGCCACCCGGACACCCGCGCAGGTACCCTGTGCCCACACGCCGGTGTAGCCCAATTGGCAGAGGCAGCAGGTTTAGGTCCTGCGTGTTGGGGGTTCGAGTCCCTTCGCCGGCACGTGCACATCAACGATCTCCCCACGCCCGCGGTGGTCATAGACATCGAGATCATGAGACGGAACCTCGACGCGATGGTGGCCGTCCACCCCGGTCACAGGCTGCGACCGCACGTGAAGGCGCACAAGTCGTCGGGCATCGCGGCCGAACAGGTGCTGAAGGGTCACAACTCGTTCACCTGCGCCACGCCGCGGGAGATCCTCGGCCTCGTGAAGGCCGGCGTCGGCAACGACCTGTTGCTCGCCAACGAGACGGTCGACCCGCAACGTCTCGCCGCGCTCGCCGCAGCGCAGGACGACGCACTCGTCACCGTTGCGGTCGATTCCCGCGACACTCTCGACGCAGCGGACAGGGCCGGGATCCGCAACGTCCTCATCGACGTGAACGTGGGTCTCCCCCGTTGCGGCATCGCTCCCCAGGATGCGGG
>JBEGQK010000016.1:0-2845 GCA_041180985.1 Actinomycetota bacterium | reverse complement strand
GCGGTCACCCAGGTTGCTGCCGAGCGCCACGATCGCGCGGTGCTCCTTCATCACGATCCCGGTGCCGGCCATCCGTTCTGTCTATCCGCATGGCGACCCGCCTCGCTACGGTGGGCGAATGACCGAGCGCGTGCCGTACGACGAGTTCTCCATGTTCGGCGACAACGCCGCGGAATACGACATCCCCTACGACGGCCCGCCCACGGTGCGCCGCGAGAGCGTCCTCGTCTCGGGTGGCCGGAAGATGTCCGCTCTCGTCTGGGGAACCGGAGACCCGCAGCTGGTGTTCCTGCACGGCGGCGCGCAGAACGCGCACACGTGGGACACGGTGATCCTCGCCCTCGGCGCGCACGGCCACGGCCCTGCGTCGGCAGTGTGCGTCGATCTTCCCGGCCACGGCCACAGTGACTCGGCCGCACCGTTCGAGGAGGGCGCCGCTCCCCTTGCGCAGAACGCCGACGACATCGCAATGGTCGCGCGCGCGCTCGCACCCAACGCGCGGTGCATCATCGGCATGTCGCTCGGCGGTCTCACCTCGATTGCCTTCTCGCAGCGCTACCCCGACCTCGCGCGCAGGCTGGTGCTGGTGGACATCACGCCCGGCGTGAACCAGGAGAAGACGAAGCAGATCACCGACTTCGTGAACGGCCCGGCGACATTCTCCAGCTTCCAGGAACTGCTGGAGCGCACGATGCAGTTCAACCCCACACGTAGCGAGGCAAGCCTGCGCCGCGGCATCCTGCACAACGCCCTGCAGCTGGAGGACGGCTCGTGGGTGTGGCGCTACCGCCGCGTGGACGCGCCGCCGCTTCCCGAGATGCGCGACGCAATGGCCGCGAACGAGTCATCGAACGCTCCGTCGACATCGGCTGATGCGTCGACTCCGTTCACGCAGAAGGAACGACCCAGCATGAACCCGCTGTGGGAGGCACTGTCCGCGTGGGGAGCCTCGGGCAAGCCGCTGATGTTCGTGCGCGGGATGCGCAAGCAGTCCGTGGTGACCGACGAGGACGAGGCCGCACTTCTGGAGCGCGTGCCGCAGACGCGTGTGGAGCACGTGGAAGAGGCCGGCCACAGCGTGCAGGGCGACGCCCCGCTCGAGCTCGCCGCGCTGATCCGCGACTTCGCCCTGTAGCAGGAGTTCCACGAGGCGCTGTCGAACATGGCGCGGAGATGAACTTTCGACGCATCGTCAACCGTTCGTGAGGAACACACACGCCGTTCACCGAATGGGCATCTCGGCGCAAACACCGTTTGTCAATGTGCCCGCATGCGAAACAAGCACAACACCAAGATCAAGCTGGGCGCGGCACTCGTTGCGTCCCTCATCACTCTGACGGCGTGCGGCAGCGACAATGACACCGCCGCCGACGAGAGCAGCACGACAGCAGCGGCCGCGACCGCCGACTGCCCCGCAGCCGACATCAAGACGGCGGCGGAGACCGAGGCGAAGGTCAACCTGATCGCCCTCCCGGACAACTGGGCCAACTACAAGGGCATCCTCGAGGCCTTCGGCACGAAGTACCCGAACATCGAGCACCCCGTCGCCAACCCTGATGCATCGAGCGCGGACGAGCTGACCGCGGTGGAGACGCTGAAGGGCCAGGACACCATGCCCGACGCACTCGACGTGAGCCCCGCAGTCGCACAGGAAGTGGATGCGAAGAACCTGTGGGAGCCCTACAAGCCGTGCGGTTGGGACGAGATCCCGACTGACCTGAAGGACCCGGATGGAAAGTGGGTCGCCGCGTACTACGGCGTCATGGCCATCGGTTCGAACAACGCAATCGTGAAGGAAGCCCCGACGTCGTTCGCGGACCTGAAGGATCCGAAGTACAAGGGCCAGGTGGCACTGAACGGTGACCCGCGCGAGGCCGGTGCGGCATTCGCCGCAGTCATGGCAGCATCGATCGCCAATGGCGGTTCGTTCGACGACATCCTCCCCGGCATCAAGTACTTCGCAGAGCTGAAGAAGTCGGGCAACCTGAGCGGCACCGACGTCACCGAGGCGACAGTGCTCTCCGGTGACACCCCGATCTTCATCGACTGGACCTACAACTACCCGGGCCTCCTGCCGAAGCTGAAGGAGAACGGCATCGAGATCACCACGAACGTGCCGACCGACGGTGTCTACGGCGGCTACTACGCACAGGGCGTCGTTGCCGGCTCGCCGCACCCGAACGCAGCGAAGCTGTGGATCGACCACATCACGAGCGATGAAGGTGCACTCGGCTACATCGCAGGTGGCGCAGTGCCCGCCCGTTACGACGCGCTCGTGAAGGCCGGCAAGGTGACCGCCGACATGACGAAGAACCTGCCGTCCGCCGACCTCATCGCGGGCATCAAGTTCCCGACACAGGACCAGATCGCGAAGGCGAAGGAAGTCCTGGCGGACCAGTGGCCGAAGCTCGTCGGCTGAGCCACTGACCGTCATGTCAGAGTTTGAGTTTTTCGGCAGTCATTACCCCCTGCAGGAAGAACTCAACCCCGGGGGGTCCCTCACTACCCCCGGGGCGAAGTCAACGGGGAGGGGCGGATTCGTTCCGCTCCTCCCCTTCTTCGCGTTCGTCGGCATGTTCCTGGGCGTGCCGACGATCGCACTTTTCGCCCGGGCATCGCGGAGTGTCGAGGGGAGTTCGACACCCGCGATGCTCGAGGCGGTCCAGGGGCAGTTCCGCGGGTCTTTCGTGTACAGCACGAAGGTGTCTGCGGTCTCCTCGGTGCTCGGTGTCCTCGTGGGCACGCTCTTCGCGCTGGCCGTGACGCGGATCTCCCGGCCCCGCTGGTTCCGCAACGTCGTCACGGGCTTCTCGGGAGTCGCCGCCAACCTCGGCGGCATCCCGCT
>JBEGQK010000015.1:0-4107 GCA_041180985.1 Actinomycetota bacterium | reverse complement strand
GTCTCCATCGCGAAGTCGAGGCACTCGACCTTCACGGGGCACTCACAGCACACGCCCTTCGCCTTTGCGATCTGCAGCAGCGCCTGGCCGGTGGTTCCAACAGGAAAGAACAACTCCGGGTCGGTGTCGCGACATGTGGCGTTGATCCGCCAGGTGTAGTCAGCGTTACCGAGAGCCAGTGATGACGCGAGGATCGACACGTCGGGATTCCTTTGGTTTCAGTAAGGCGCGTTGCCGCGCGTTGCCGGTGGTTCATCGGCTGGTCACCCAGCCGTTGCAAACGCTACGAGCGAAGTCGGCAAGTGACAATGGCGGGCACAAAGTTCCAGCGATGTATTTTGTTATCCACAGCCCGTCACCCGAAACGGGCCCCGAAGGAACCTTCACCATGTCGCAGCGCCCGCAGATCATCGCCCACCGAGGGGCGTCGAAGGCAGAAAAAGAGAACACCCTGTCCGCTTTCCGCCGCGCCGGTGATATGGCGTCCGACGCCGTGGAACTGGACGTGCGCCGCACGAAGGACGGGGCCATGGCGGTCCACCACGACGATCACCTTGCCGACGGTCGCAACATCGTCAACCTGAACGCCGACGAACTGCCCGACCACGTGCCCATGCTGAACGAGGCCCTGGATGCGTGCGACGGGATGTGGGTGAACATCGAGATCAAGAACTGGCCCGAGGATGCCGACTTCGACGAGACCGACAGGCTGGCCGCATCCGTCGCTCGCCTGCTGGAGGAGCGGAACGAGGATGCGCGCTGGGTCATCTCTGCCTTCCACCGCCCGACGGTGGAGGCGATGCGAACGCTCGCACCCACCGTCCGCACCGCGTGGCTGACTCTCGGCGTGCGCGACGAGGACATCGACAAGGTCGCACGGGACCTCGCCAATTCGGGTCACATCGCTATCCACCCGTGGGACCGGTTCCTCACGAAGCAGGGCGTGGATGTCTGCCATTCCCACGGCCTGCAGGTGAACGTCTGGACCGTCGACGACCCGGACAGGATGCGCGAGCTCATCGAGTGGGGAGTCGACGGCATCGTCACGAACGTTCCCGACGTCGCCCTGCGCGTGCGGGCCGAGTTCGACGGTTCCGCGCCCCGCTGACGGGGGTTGACTACGCGCCGGCGCGCACCAGGCGCATCGCGTCCGGCACGTGCTCGAACTCGAGCCGCTGCGTCTCGCCCAGGTAGTCGCCGTCCAGTTGGTACGGGAACGAGGTCGGGTTGTCGACGGTCACGCGCGTCACGTCGCGCCGTATGTCGAGCCAGGGGGCGTCGGGCACGCCACCGCCGCGCAGCGCCGAGCCGAGCGACCGCAGGATGTGCCCCGCGTTCATCGAGCGGAACGTGACGACGGAGAGCCCTGCGCCGAGATCCGTCCCGGGCACCAGGTCGAGCGGGCGGTTGCCGAGGAACGTGTACGGGTTCGTGTTCATGATGATCGAGAAGTACGCATCGTCGACACGGGCTTCCGGTGCGTCGCCTTCGAACGTGAGGGCGAAGTGCGGCTTCTTGCGGTCGTAGTCGAGGGCCCACGTGCGCAGCGACGCAACCACGAACAACGGGTGACCGGCGTACCGCTTCAGCGCGGCGCGCTCCTCGACACGGCGCACCACGGCCGCGTCGTAGCCGACACCGGTGTGGAACGTGAAGTAACGCCCGTTGCACCTGCCGAGGCCGATGGGCGAGATGTCGTTGCGGTCGAGCGCATCGATGAGCAGGTCGACCGCCTGCAGCGAATCGTTCGGCATCCCCAGGGTGCGGGCGAACACGTTGGTCGACCCGCCGGGAAGCACCGCGAGGGCCGTGTCGGTGGTCGCCACGCCGGTGGCCACCTCGTTCAGGGTGCCGTCCCCGCCGAAGGCGACGACCACGTCGATCCCGCGCCGGGCGGCATCCTGGGCGAATCGGGTGGCATGGCCACGGCGGTTCGTCTCCACAACCTGGACGTCGTGGTGACGGGCCAGTTTCTGGTGCACCACCACGGTGTTGCGGGCGGTCACCGACGAGGCAAACGAGTTGACGACAAGCAGGAGGCGCAAGGATTCCCACGGTACCAGCGACCCCCAAGGCGACCCTGGACAACCGTCACACCCAAACGCCGCGCAGGGTTGGGAGACGGGAATACCAGGGGGTAAGAATGAATCCCTATGAACGTGATCGTGTGCGTCAAGCAGATTCCCGATCCGGCAGTGCCCGGTGCACTGGACGGGTCCACCAACACCCTCAAGCGCGACGGAAAGCTCATCCTCGATGACTCCGACGCGTACGGCGTCGAGATGGCGCTGCAGCTGGTCGACAAGGCCGGCGGCGGCGAGGTCAGCCTCGTGTCCATGGCGCCGAACGGTGAGACCTCCGGTCTGCGCACCGCTCTCGCCATGGGTGCAGCGAAGGGTGTTCTCGTGAGCGACCCCGCACTGCAGGGCAGCGACGCACTGACCACCGCGAAGATCCTCGCGGCTGCGGTCCAGAAGCTCGGCGGTGCCGACCTGATCATCGCGGCAACCGAGTCGAGCGACGGCTACACCGGCACGGTGCCGGAGCAGATGGCCGAGGTGCTCGGTCTTCCTTCCGTCACCTTCGCGAAGAAGGTGTCGGTCGAGGGCGGCGCACTGAAGGTCGACCGCCAGACCGAGAACGGCTACGACGAGGTCACCTGCCCGCTTCCCGCGCTCATCAGCGTCACCGCCGGTGTCGTCGAGCCGCGCTACCCGAGCTTCAAGGGCATCATGGCCGCGAAGTCGAAGCCGGTTGAGGAAGTCACCGCATCCGATCTCGGCGTCACGCCGGTCGGCTGGGCAGGCGCAGGCCAGAAGATCTCGAACGTCGCACAGGCCGAGGCACGCCAGGCCGGCGAAGTCATCGAGGACGATGGCGAGACCTTCGGCAAGATCGTCGAGTTCCTTGAGAACCTCAAGGTCATCTGAGCAGGGACGGAGAAAGAACAATGGCACTGAACAACATCTGGGTCTTCGCGCAGGTCGCGAACGGCGCTCCCACTTCCGCAACACTCGAACTGCTCACCAAGGCCCGTTCGCTGTCGTCGAACGTGGTTGCGTTCCTCGGCGCGGACGCCTCGAATGCAGCAGCCGCACTCGGTGAGTACGGCGCAACCAAGGTGTACGCAACCGGCGACCTCGCGGGCGCGCTGCCCGGCGTTGCCGTCTCCGGCGCAATGAAGGCGGTCATCGACGGCGGCGAGACCCCGGACCTCATCATGTTCCCGCAGAACTACGAGGGCCGTGACGTCATGGCACGCCTGTCGGTCAAGCTCGACAAGACGGTCATCACCAACAACGTCGACATCGCCGACGGCGGTGACGGTGTCACCGTGACCACGCCGATCTTCGGCGGCAACACTCTCGTCACCACCACCTTCACCGGTTCGGCCCCGTTCCTCGCGGCCTTCCGCCCGAAGTCGTTCGGTGTCGAGTCCGCCGGTGGCGCAGCCGCCGCTGTCACCGCAGTGTCCGTGCCCGAGTCGGGCGCAGCAAAGGTCACCGCGGTGCACGTGGAGGAGACCTCCGGTCCGAAGCTCGACGAAGCCGACATCGTGGTGTCCGGCGGTCGTGGTCTCGGCGAGGCCGGCAACTACGGCCTCATCGAGGAACTCTCGAAGCTCCTGAAGGGCGCCCCGGGTGCATCGCGCGCCATCGTGGACGCCGGCTGGGTGCCGTACTCGTTCCAGGTGGGCCAGACCGGCAAGGTCGTGAAGCCAAACGTGTATATCGCAGTCGGCATCTCCGGTGCCACCCAGCACATGGTGGGCATGAAGGGCTCGAAGAACATCATCGCGATCAACAAGGACAAGGAGGCACCGATCTTCGGTGTCGCCGACCTCGGCATCGTGGGTGACGCAATGAAGGTCGTCCCCAAGTTGATCGAGGCCCTGAAGGGTCGCTGATCCACGGATCACACGAACTGAGGGAAGCCCCGGCCGGAAGGCCGGGGCTTTTCTTTTCCTCCGTGATCGATTCAGGCGTGGTCGTGGGCTGACACGGCGCAGGCAAGGCCCTCGTCGGTGTCCTCGATGACGAGACGCAGGTTCCAACCGTCGGCAGGCGACGTGTCGTCATCCCATACGGCGAACGTCATCCCGTCGAT
>JBEGQK010000014.1:0-4011 GCA_041180985.1 Actinomycetota bacterium | reverse complement strand
TGCGCAAGCAGCTCGACGGTGCGTCCGAACTGATCATCGCGACCGACGCCGACAGGGAGGGCGAGATGATCGGCCACCTCGCCGTCGAGTTCCTGCAGCCCACCGTGCCGGTGAAGCGCGTCCGCTTCAACGCCATCACCGCTGACGCGATCAACGAGGCGATGGCGAACCCCACCGTCATCGACGAGCGCCTCGTCATGGCGGCGAGGTCGCGCCGTGTGCTCGACCACGTGTACGGCTTCCATCTCTCGCCGGAGCTGTGGCGCACCGTGCGTCCCGGTCTCGCTGCCGGCCGGGTGCAGAGCCCGGCACTGCACATGGTGGTGGAGCGCGAGAAGGAGCGCATGGCGTTCGTCGTTTCCGGATACCACGGCGTCGACATGACGGTCGCGGGGGACCCCGCGGTGACTGCGGCGCTGCGCACAGTGGACGGCGTCGAGGTAGCCGCATCACGTCACTTCGACGCCGCGGGGAAGCCGAAGTCCGGCGTCCTCGTGCTCGGTGCGGAGACCGCAACCGACCTGGTGAGCCGGCTCGAGGGTGCCGCGGTGTCCGTTGTCTCCGTTGACCCGAAGGCGTACCGCCGCCGCGCACCGTTCCCGTACATCACGTCGTCGATGCTGCAGGACGCCGCCGGCAGGCTGAAGCTGGGCTCGAAGGCGACGCAGTCCGCGCTGCAGTCGTTGTTCGAGGCCGGTCACATCACGTACCCCCGCACCGACAGCCCGCACATGGCACCGCAGGCGATTGCCGCGGCGCGGGCGGTCGCAATCGAGATGTTCGGTGAGCAGAACGTTCCCGAAAGGGCCCGTCATCCGAAGGCGAAGAAGTCGAACGCACAGGAAGCGCACGAGGCACTGCGGCCCACCAACATGTCGCGACGCTCGGTCAAGGGCGTCGGCACCAATGCACAGCGCATCTACGAGATGATCTGGCGGCGGACCATTGCATCGCAGATGATCGACGCGACGGGAACCACGACGACGGTGTCGTTCGCGGTGCAGGCGGCAGGTGCGGGGGAGCAGTGCGTCTTCACCGCGTCGGGCACGGTCATCGACGTGCCCGGTTTCCGCCTTGTCTACGTTCCGCAGACGGAGGAGGAACCGCCGATGCCCGGCTTCGCCGTCGGCCAGGCGTGCACGGTCGATCAGTTCACCGCGGTTGCCCACTCAACCAAGCCACCGGCGCGGTACACCGAGGGAACGCTCATCAAGGCCCTCGAGGAGGAGGGGATCGGCCGCCCGTCCACCTACACGGCGATCATGCAGTCGCTCCGGTTGCGCTACGTGTGGTCGAAGAAGGGTGACTCCGCACTCATCCCCACCGTCTCGGCATTCGCCGTCGACCAGGTGATGGGCATCTGCTTCGCGGAACTCATCGACCACCGCTTCACGAGCCAGATGGAGGACCGGTTGAACGATGTCGTCGCCGGCGACCTCGAGTACGAGAACCTGATGTCGGCGTTCTGGTCCGTCGGTGACGGCACGTGGACTCCGCTCGAGAAGCTGATCGTGAACGGCAAGACGCTGTTCGACCCGAAGAAGACGCCGGTCCTCTCCTTCGGAGTGCACCCGACGCTCGGCGAGGAGGTGGTGCTGCGTGCCGGCCGTGCGTACAAGTCGCGGGGCCGCACGGTCGGTCGCCCGTACCTCGCGTGCGGCAAGAAGACCGTGTCGATCGCCGACGAGACGGAGATGGACCAGCTCACCCCCGATGCTGCGTTCGCCCGGTTGCTCGAGAACAGGGAACCGCGCGTCCTCGGCGAGCACGGCGGTCACCCCGTGGAGGTGCTGCGCGGCATCTACGGCCCGTACGTCCGGTGGAACGGGCGCAACGTGAAGTTGCCGAAGACCCTCGATGCGGGGACGGTCACGCTCGACGAGGCCGTCAGGTTGCTGGAATGACGGGCCCGTGGTTGCGGGTCGGGCGGGATGCCGATAGCCCTGTAGGGAACATCGAAGGAGTGCACGTGCTGGAAGTCGAGATGGTGGTGGAGATCCCGCAGGGGTCGCGCAACAAGTACGAGATGGACCACGAGACGGGGGCCATCTGGCTGGACCGCACGTTGTTCACCGCGACGCAGTACCCGCTGGACTACGGCTTCTTCCCCGGCACGCTCGGCGAGGACGGTGACCCGCTCGACGCGCTCGTGTGGTTGAGCCAGCCGACGTTCCCCGGTTGCCACGTGTGGGTGCGGCCCGTTGCGGTGTTCTGGATGTCGGACGAGAAGGGCCCCGACGCAAAGGTGCTCTGCGTGTCGTCACACGACCCGCGCTTTGCGAACTACGTCGACATCGATGACCTGCCCGAGCACCTGCTCGACGAGGTGGGCAACTTCTTCGAGGTGTACAAGCTGCTCGAGCCGAACAAGGACACCACGGTGAAGGGGTGGGAAGGCCGCGCCGCAGCCGAGGCAGAGATCCAGGCCGCCCTCGCCCGCCACGGCCACTGAGCGGCCCGACCCGGACCCCGGGACGCCCGGACCCCGAACAGCCCCGGTCCCGACCGACCCGCGCAGAGCCACGTAACCCTTGTGTCCCAAGGGCCGGAGCGGAAATCCACCACTTTTCACAAACTCACATTTAGGGTCCCCCTTGCGGACTCGTCCGCAGAAATGGGGGATACATCCAACATGTACACACTCGGAGCCCTGCTCCTCACATCCATTGTCCTGGCTCACGCCGTGGCCGTCATCGAGTCGATTCTCGGTGTCGTCCAGGTCCACGGGCCGATCAAGAAGATTCCCGTCATCGGCACCCACCTCGGCCTCATCATCGCCGTCGCCATCGTGTGGTACCTGAAGATCAACCTCATCTCCGGGTGGGGAGTGAACTTCAGCGACGACTGGATGACCTACACCGCCAACGCGATGGTGCTCCTCGGCATTGCGCCGTTGAAGGACGCCATCATCTCCATGGTCAACAAGGGTCTGCGCGCCTAGTCGCCGGACGCCATATCCCATTCCCACCAACGAAGGGTCGTCGGCCT
The DNA here is from genome assembly GCA_041180985.1 of Actinomycetota bacterium. Lineage (GTDB taxonomy): Bacteria > Actinomycetota > Acidimicrobiia > Acidimicrobiales > Ilumatobacteraceae > UBA2093. Next base: position 1,023 of record JBEGQK010000014.1, on the reverse strand, counting down.
CCGGGCCGGCGGCCCTTTGCCGTTCCCCGGGTCAGACCGCGGAGTCGATCACCCAGAACGTGAGTAGGCCGGCCGGTGCGTCGTCCATGCTCACCGAGATGTCGACCTGCCCCGCGTGCGGGAACGTGACGGCACGCAACGGAAGTGCGAACGGGATGTTCAGGCCCTCGCCGGGGTTGCGTTCGGCATCCACGTTGAACTCGAAGTCGATCCGTGCGATGTCCTCTGCGGTGTCGGGGTAGCGCAGCACGACGCGACCCGAGTGCGCCTCGCCCACGCGGTGAGGGTGCACGTACACCGACATCGCGATGTGTGCCTCGATCTCCGCCGGGAACCCGTGGTGCACGGCGATCCGCGTGATGCCGCCGCTCGTGATGTTGAGCAGGCCCTCGCGCACGTTCGCGTAGTCGCACAGCGACAGCGTGGTGAGGTCGATGCCTGTCGGTTCCGTGGGGTCGAGGGGCATCGCCCCACCGTACTTACTTGACGGGGACGATGACGACCGGCACCTTGGCGTGGCGGGCGACGTAGTCGGTGGTGGAGCCGAGCAACAGGCCGGCGATGCCGCTGTGTCCCCGGGAGCCGACGACGATCAGGTCGCACGCCTCGTCCATCAGCGCGGTGCGCGGGTCGACGTGTGCGAACTTCGACTCGACGTTCAGTCCGGTGCCCTCGGCGAGCTTTCGTGCCTTCACCGTCTCCTGCTCGAGCACCGTGCGCATGGAGGTGTCGTCGTCGGAGTAGGCAACCGCCATCTCCGGCGGCGGAATCACCGGGTGCCAGCCCGTGAGGAGCACCAGCGTGTCCCCGGAATGTGCGTTGTCGACGGCCCACGCAATCGCCTTCTGCGAGTTGGCCGAGCCGTCCACGCCGATGACGATGCGCTTGTTCTTTGCATTGTTTCCCATACGTGGAACGGTACGCCCGCACGCACACGAAAGTAAGAGGACGAATGTGTCTCAGTTGTCACGTGCGGCCGGCACGGGTGCGGACCACTTGCGCCAGCGACTGACGACACGGATG
>JBEGQK010000013.1:0-9080 GCA_041180985.1 Actinomycetota bacterium | reverse complement strand
GCAAGTACGAGATCACCGAGCTGCTCAAGTCTGAGCCCAAGGTGGAAACCAAGTAACTGGCGTCAGCCAACGGGATTCAACGTGGGTGCGGGGTTTTCGGACCCCGCACCCACGCCCCGTTCGGGCCATGTTCGCCCCGCCGGCCCGGGGGCATTCTCTGATGATCGAGTGAACGGAGGGGCAGGGTGCTGAGATACGCATTGCGCCGCGCGGTGTGGCTGGTTCCCACGCTCCTCATCGTCACGTTCCTCGTCTACGTGGCGCTCCGCCTGGGCACCGACCCGGTGGCCAGCTACCGCCGCACCAACATCCGCGTCAGCAAGAAGAAGCTCGACCAGTACATCGCCACCAACGGCCTGTACACCGGGGCATTCGGATACATCAGGGGCTACTTCGCCTGGCTGCGTGGCTTCGTCACGCTGGACTGGCCCCGCTCCATCAAGGGCAGCAGGGACGTGTGGCCGCACCTCAAGGATGCGCTCGCCAATTCGCTCCGTCTCGGTCTGATCGCCACTGTTGTCGGCATCGTCGTCGGCAATCTGTTGGGCATCGCGGCAGCCCTCCGTCCGGGTCGTCTGCGTGACACGGTGGTCAATTCGGGTGCACTGGTCGGACTCGCCGTCCCGCCGTTCGTCTCGGCGCTCCTGCTGCAACTTCTCTTCGCCGTGTACTGGCAGAAGTGGTTCGGGTACGCGCTTTTCCCGGTCTCCGGTGTCTACCCGGCCGGTCACCAGGGTTTCGACCTGTTCCTCATGGTCAAGCACATGGCGCTCCCCGTGGTGGTTGTGTCCATCCAGAGCATTGCCGTCTACTCCCGTTACATGCGGGCCTCCCTCCTCGACGTGCTCAACTCCGAGTACATGCGCACCGCGCGGTCCAAGGGGATATCCGAGCGGCGGGTGCTGGTGCACCACGCGCTGCGCAATGCCCTCATCCCGGTCACGACGCTCGCGTTCCTCGATGTGGGCTCGGTGGTCGGCGGTCTGATCATCACTGAAGGTCTCTTCGAGTACCCGGGGATGGGCCGTTTCTTCCTCGTCGCCTACGGCAACGGTGATTTCCCCGAATTGATGCCCTGGATGGTCATCATCATCGGTTCCGTCGTGGTCTTCAATCTCCTTGCCGACATCGCGTACGCGCGTCTCGACCCGAGGATCCGCCTTGCCTGACGAAGAACTGTCCGTTTCCGACGCTTCCGTCGGCCTGAGCACCGAGAGTCTCTCGCCGGGCAGGCTGGCCTACAGGCGTTTCCTGACCCACCGGGCAGCCGTCGTGTCGGTGTTCGTGCTGGCAATCCTCATCCTCTGGGTGGTGCTGTCGCCCCTGACCGCCCGCTACGGGGTGAACGAGCAGGTGTTCGACATCTCGAAGGGGCCGAACCAGAATCTCCCACCCTCGAGCATCGCGTGGTTCGGCACCGACATCATCGGTCGTGACCTGTACAGCCGTGTGCTGTACGGCGTTCGGGTGTCGCTCATCATCGGCGTGTTCTCAGCGGTCTTCTCGCTGGCCATCGGCGCGGCTGTGGGTGCGATCGCCGGCCTGAAGGGCGGCAAGTTCGATGACATCATCATGCGCGTCACCGACATCTTCCTCGCGTTCCCTTTCCTCGTGGCCCTCCTCGTGATCCGGAACATGTTCGGCTCCATCTCGTGGGTCACGTTCTTCACGGGGGACGTCAGCTCCGTCCGGTTCATGGTGTTCCTCTTCGCGATTTTCGGCTGGATGGGCGTGGCGAGGGTTCTCAGGGCACAGGTCCTCTCACTGAAGGAGCGCGAGTTCATCGAGGCGGCCAGGGCCCTCGGGGCCTCGGACACGCGGATCATTGTCCGTCACCTCCTTCCCAACTCGATCGGCCCAATGCTCGTGTCCCTGAGCCTGGGTGTCGTTGGCGCCATCGTGAGCGAAGCCACACTGTCCCTGTTCGGGTACGGACCAGATCCCGGCTCGGGTGCCACCTCGCTCGGTCTGCTGGTGGCGGGCTCGAAGTCGGCTGTCCGTGCCGGCTACTGGTGGCTCGCCCTGTACCCGTTCGCGGCACTTCTCCTGATCACGCTGTGCGTGTCGTTCATCGGTGACGGACTGCGTGACGCGTTCGACCCGAAGCACGGTGGAGGACGCTGATGGAGCCGGTTCTCTCGATCCGTGACCTGCACGTGTCGTTCAGGACACCCGCCGGGGTGGTCCAGGCCGTGCGCGGAGTGAATCTCGATGTCGCGCCGGGCGAGGTCGTCGGCGTGGTGGGGGAGTCCGGCTCCGGGAAGTCGGTCTCGTTCCTCTCCATCATGGGTCTCCTTCCGCCGTCGGCGACAGTCACCGGTTCCGCGACCGTTGTCGGCACGCAGATGGTCGGCGTGTCCGCACAACAGGTGCGCAGCCAGCGCGGCAAGAAGATCGCGATGATCTTCCAGGACCCGTTGTCGGCACTGAACCCCGTCCATCGCATCGGCTCCCAGATCGTGGAGATGATCCTGGCGCACCAGGAGATGTCGAAGTCCGACGCCCACGCGAGGGCGGTCGAGCTCCTCGACATGGTCGGTCTCCCGCAGCCCGATGTGCGCGCCCACCAGTACCCGCACGAGTTCTCCGGAGGCATGCGCCAGCGCGTGATGATCGCCATGGCCATCGCCAACGACCCCGACGTGCTCATCGCCGACGAACCGACCACTGCTCTCGACGTCACCGTCCAGGCGCAGATCCTGGAGGTCATCGAGAACGTCCGACAGCGCCTGAACACCGCTGTCGTCTTCATCACGCACGACCTCGGTGTGGTCGCGCGGGTCGCCGACCGCGTCGAGGTGATGTACGCGGGGAACACAGTCGAGCGGGGTCTCGTCAACGACATGTTCGCCACGCCGCATCATCCGTACACGCAGGGTCTCCTCGCGTCGCTGCCCTCGCACAACAAGGAGCGTCTGAAGCCGATTCTCGGATCGCCGCCGAACATGATCGCCCCTCCGAGCGGCTGTGCCTTCCGTCCGAGGTGTGCGCATGCGACTGACGCATGTGCGTCAGCTCCCTCGGATCTCGTGCAGGTGGGATCGACGCAGACAGCATGCATCCGGGCGGTCGAGCTGTCGGGGGGTGCGAAATGAGCGACGCACTCCTCCGGGTTGAGCACCTCGTGAAGGAATTCAAGGTCAAGGCCGTCACGGGCATTCGTGCGGTGGACCAGGTCGTGCATGCCGTGTCCGACGTGTCGTTCGAGGTGGGCAGGGGACAGACCCTCGGACTGGTCGGCGAGTCCGGTTCGGGCAAGTCCACCATCGGACGCTGCGTCCTCCGCCTGATCGAGCCGACCTCAGGGTCCGTCACGTACGACAATGCAGAGCTCACCACCATGGGCAGGGAGGACCTGCGACAGCTGCGTCGAAAGATGCAGATCGTCTTCCAGGACCCATACGCGTCGCTCGACCCGCGACTGACCGTCGGATCGGCAATTGCGGAGCCGCTCGAGATCCACAAGGTGAAGTCGGATCACGCGGAGAAGGTCGCCGAACTCCTCACCCTCGTGGGATTGTCGGCCGACCACGCGTCGCGCTTCCCGCACGAGTTCTCCGGCGGACAGCGCCAGCGAATCGGCATCGCCCGCGCCCTCGCGCTGCAACCGAACTTCCTCGTGCTCGACGAGCCGGTGTCGGCGTTGGATGTGTCGATCCAGGCCGGCGTCATCAACCTCCTGCAGGACCTGCAGAAGGAGATGGGGCTCTCGTACCTGTTCATCGCCCACGACCTCTCGGTGGTGCGTCACATCTCGGACCGGATCGCCGTGATGTACCTCGGCAAGATCGTCGAGGTCGCCGGTTCCGAGCAGCTCCATGACGTCCCCGCCCACCCGTACACCGAGGCACTTCTCTCGGCCGTTCCGACCCCGGACCCCGTGCTCGAGCGCCAGCGGCACCGCATCGTCCTGCAGGGGGACGTACCGAGCCCCATCAACCCGCCGTCGGGTTGCCGTTTCCGCACCCGCTGCCCGCGCGCAGAAGCGGTGTGTGCCGAGCAGGAACCGATGCTCTCGGAGATAGCCCCCGGTCACGAGGTGGCATGCCATTTCCCTGATTCCACGCCCGTTTCCCTCAGGGGAACAGGGAACGTGCGCCGTTAGGCTGTCTCACCGTGCGTAGTTTCGTGATGTACCTGACCGTTGTCATCAACGTGGTGTCCATGCTCGCAATGATCGTGGGTGTTCTCCTGCACAGCGGTCAGGGCGGGGGACTGTCCGACATGTTCGGCGGCGCATCGGGGGCAGCCCTGGGCTCGGCGGCGGCGGAGAAGAACCTCAACCGCATCACGGCCGTGCTGGCAACCATCTGGATCTTCTCGGTGATTGCGCTCGCATTCCTCTTGGCTAAGTGAGCACCTCTCGGTAGCCTGAGGTTTCCTCGTCGAAGTGGCGGAATAGGCAGACGCACCAGCTTGAGGGGCTGGCGCCCGTTAGGGCGTGGGGGTTCAAGTCCCCCCTTCGACACCAATGTGGTCGTGCCCACGCCCACCGTCGCCAATGTGGAACGTTCCAGTGTGACGATGCTCCTGAGTTCTCGCGTGTGCGCGAAATAGAGTTCATCGGGTCATGAGACGTACGAAGGTTGTTGCCACCATCGGACCGGCGAGCGGTTCGGCCGAGGGAATCCGTGCTTTGGTCTCGGCGGGTGCAAACGTCATCCGCATCAATTGTTCGCACCTCACGACGGAGCAGCTGCGCCAGCAGTTCCTGGACGTGCGCGCTGCCTCGCCGGACACGGGGATCCTCGTCGACATCCAGGGCCCGAAGATGCGCTACACGGGTCCGGAGCGGTCCATCTCCGAAGGGGAGTCCCTCGTTCTCGGCACGGATGTCCTGGGGTTCGACACGGGCGTCAGGTCGTCGGATGCGCTCGGACTCAAGGTCGGGCACCGTGTGTTGCTCGACGACGGCCGCCTCGAGTGCCGCATCACGGCGCTCCAGGGCACGGAAGTGTCGCTCACGGTGCTCCGCGGTGGGTTGTTGCGCACGAAGAAAGGTGTGAACCTGCCCGACACTGAAGTCCTCGGCGGGGTTCTCTCATCGAAGGACATCGATGACATCGCAGTGGCTCGGGAACTCGGGGCGGAGATCATCGCGGTCTCGTTCGTGCAGCACCCGGAGGATGTCGTCCGGGTGCGTGAGCTCGCGGGACCGGAACCTCTGATCTTCTCCAAGATCGAGCGACCCCAGGCCATTGACCGCCTGGAGGAGATCTGCAGGGTCAGCGACGGAGTCATGGCGGCGCGCGGCGATCTCGGTGTGGAGCTGCCGTACGAGGAGCTTCCTTCATTGCAGCGCAGGATCGCCCTGACCGCACTGAAGATGGGTGTCATCAGCATCTGTGCCACGGAGATGGTGGAGTCGATGACGACGTCCACCCGACCCACGCGCGCCGAGGTGGCCGACGTCAGCGCCGCGGTCAGGGACGGATTCGACGCGGTGATGCTGTCCGGGGAGACGGCAGTCGGTCACAACCCGCCCCTTGCCGTGTCCTCCATGGTGCGCATTGCGGAGGTCGCCGAGCGGAACCTGCAGATGCCGAACTGGTTCGCCGACGAGAATCCCGAGACCGCGGCCGTGACTGCCGCCGCAGCGGCCCTCGCCAAGCGCATCAACGCCGACTGGATCGTCGCCCTCACCTACACCGGGTACTCGGCGCGCCTGCTTGCCGCCTGCCGCCCGTCATGCCCGATCATTGCCGTGACACCCGATGAACAGACGGCACGGCGGTTGAGTGTCGTCCGCGGGGTGTACCCGAGGATCGGGGAGCGCAACCCGGATGTCACACGGTCGATCGAGGAGGCGCTCGGTGTCTCGCGCAGCGCGGGGATGATCGTGTCGGGGAACAAGGTGGTGGTGTGCGTGTCGCGCCTCAGTGCCCGGTCCGACGCCGACACGATTCTCCTGCACAACGAACGTTGAGCCGGGTCACGCCATCGGTCGCAGGTGGCGGTGAAAAACGAGGAAGTAGCCGCTCGAGACGAGCATCAAGGCGCCGCACACTGAGAACGCGAGCGGCGCCGAGTCGATTCGCCGTGCGATGAACCCGACGAGGAGGGCACCTGCCGGTGCGAGCCCCGACATGAGCAAGGACTGAATCGCCATGACGCGGCCCATGAGAGCCGGGGGCGTGTTGTTCTGGATGAGGGTCTGGTTCAGGTTCATGTAGAAACCGCCGCCGATTCCCCACAGGAAGAGGAAGAGACCCATGGTGAGGAATTCCGAGGACTGGCCGAGGAGAATCTGAACGCTCGATCCCCAGCACAGGCCGCACATGAACCAGAGCCCCTTCTGCCTGATCCTGTGGTTCCAACGCATGATGCCGAGGGAGGTGATCAACTGACCCACACCCAGCAGCGCGAACAGGAGTGTTGTCTGGCTGCCGGTTGCGCCGACCTGTTCCTTCGCGATCTGAGGACCGAGAACAATCCACGGACTCATCATGAAGATGACGGAGCACCCGAGGAGAATGAAGAAGGAGCGGACCGCCTCGTTCTCGCGGATATAGGTGAGTCCGCCGAGGATCTCATCCCGGAGCCTGCGCCGTTCGGCATTCGCCGAGGGTGGCAATTCGAGCGGGACGAGAGTCAACAGACCGAGCCCGTAGAGCGCTGCCTGGAACCAGAAGGCACCCTGGATGCCCCACGTCTTGATCATCGGTCCGGCCGTTGCCGGTCCGATGATGAGGGCGATGTTGTTGCCGATCGTGCTCACGGCAATGGCGCCCACAAGCTTGTCGCGCTGGACCAAGGACGGCACGATGGCAGTGCGCACCGGTGTGCCAATGGCGATGAAGATGCCGCTGACGAAGCTGCAGGCGATGGCCCACGCAATCGTGATGGTCCCGGTCGTGACGAGAATCGCGGTGGCAGTGGTGATGGTCAACGCCCCCAACTGGCTGATGATGAGCAGGACTCTTCTGTTGAAATGGTCGGACAGCACGCCCACCGGCAACGAGATCAGGAGCGCCGGTACTCCCATGACGAACAGCACCACGCCACTGATGTCTGAACGGGCGCCAAGCCCGAGCACGAGCCACACGAAGGCAAATCTCTGCGTGCTGAGGACGAGCGTGAAGACGAAACTGTTCCCCCACAGGAGCCTGAACGGTTTGATTGCGAACAACTCGGAGGGTCTGATGCTTCCGTCCGGCGTCACCAGACCATCGTCCCACACGGGGTCACGCCCCTGACTGTTAGAGCGATGCGTACACGGCGTCCATCAGGGCGCGGTTGCGGGGGTTCTGCCAGCGCGGCCCCATCTGGTTCATCACGTAGCCGAAGGCGACCCCGGTCGAGGGGTCACAGAAGCCCACCGAGCCGCCCGCACCGAAGTGTCCGAAGGCAGTCGGGTTCGGGCCGAAACCACGTTCCGGCAGCGGAATCTGGAAGCCCCGTGCGAACCGCGAGTTCCTCTCCAGCACGACGTCCGGTCCGTTCGATGTTTCGGTGAGCGCGCTCGCGAGCGTCGACTCACTGACCAGTCGACCCCCGCCTGCGGCGAGTTCGCGGTAGACACGTTCCACGCCGCGCGCCGACGCGTGTGTGTTGGTGCTGGGGATCTCCGCGCAGCGCCACTCGCTCGTGTTCACCGTGCCTCCGCCCGACGTGCCGAGGGGATTGTTGTACGTGTTGTACTGCAGCAGCTGCTGTTCGGTGAACCCCGTGGTGTCGACCTCGGTGAGGGCCGTCGGTGGCCACTCGAACTCGGCGATGCGGTGGTGTTCGGCGGCGGGTACGCCGAGATGGACGTCTGCACCGAGTGGACCGTGCAGCAGGGAACGGAACAGTTGCCCGACCGTTTGGCCCGTGACCCTTCGCATCACCTCTCCGCAGAGGAAACCGAAGGTGTTCACGTGGTAGCCGTGGGCCGTCCCGGGTTGCCACCAGGGCTCCGTCGCGGCGAGTTCGGTGCACATGAGGTCCCAGTCGTACATCGAGCGTGGGGGAAGCGTGCGACGGACCGCGGGGAGCCCTGCCCTGTGGCCGAGCAGATCGGCGAACGTGAGGGACTCCTTGCCGGCTCCGGTGAAATCGGGCCAGACGCGCGACACGACGGTGTCGTAGGAGAGTTCGCCCCTGTCGACGAGGATCGCTGCGACGAGCGCGGTCAGCCCCTTGCCGACACTGAAGGCGTTGACGATGGTGTCGTGTTCCCATGTCCGGGTGCGGGCGACATCACGCCAGCCCCCGACGAGGTCGACGACCACCTTCCCGCGGACGCTGACGCACACGGCACCGCCGATCTCGTTGTGCTCGGCGAAGTTGTTCCTGAACGCGCCGAGCACTGCCGAGAAGGCAGGCTCGACGTGGCCCGAGATGGGCGGCAGTCCGGTCAGAGAGCCGACTTCTCGAGAATGTGGATGCCGCAGGCCGAGCCGAGGCCGATGACATGGGCGAGGCCCACCTTCGCACCCTCGATCTGGCGGTCTCCCGCCTCACCGCGCAGGTGGTGGCAGATCTCCCAGATGTTCGCGATGCCAGTGGCTGCGATCGGGTGACCCTTCGACTCGAGACCGCCCGACACGTTGACCGGGGTCTTGCCGGTGCGCCAGGTGGCACCCGAGTTGAAGAAGTCAACGGCGCCGCCCTCGGGGCAGAGCATCAGGTTGTCGTAGTGGACCAGTTCCGCAGTGGCGAAGCAGTCGTGCAGCTCGACGAGGTTGAGGTCCTCGGGGCCGACACCGGCCTGCTCGTAGGCCTGCTTGGCTGCGATCCGCGTGAGCGTGTTCACGTCCGGGAGAACCTGGCAGGCCTCCTGGTACGGGTCGCTCGTGAGGATCGATGCGGACACCTTGATGGCGCGGCGCTGCTGCTCCTTCGAGAGGGTCTTCAGCTTCGCCCCGCTGACCACCACTGCCGCGGCGGCACCATCGCAGTTGGCGGAGCACATCGAGCGGGTGTTGGGGTAGGCAATCATGACGTCGTTCATGATCTCGTCGAGCGTCATGCGCTTCTGGTACGCGGCCATGGGGTTCAGCGTGGAGTGCGCGTGGTTCTTCTCGGCGATCTTCGCGAACACCTCGAAGGTTGCGCCACCGTACTTGTGGCCGTACTCCATGCCGACCTGGGCGAAC
>JBEGQK010000012.1:0-4364 GCA_041180985.1 Actinomycetota bacterium | reverse complement strand
TAAGGCGCGAGGTGGCGGAACCCTCGAAGGCACGGCAGCACCAGTGCCAGGCTGTCGGGCAGGAACTGCTTGGCACCCAGCCAGTTGGGGAACTCGGCGGGGCTCACCCAGTGGGCCTCGGCAATCTCGCCGTCGGCGAAACGGAACGGGCCGTCAGTGCGGCACTCATAGACGCGCGCGACCAACTTCACCTGGGAATCGTCGTAGGCGCCGCTGCCGATCGGCTCCACCACCGCTCCCTCGACACCCAGTTCCTCGCCGAGCTCGCGCACGGCCGCGGTGTCCCATTCCTCGCCGGGGTTGCAGACGCCGCCCACGGCGACGTCCCACCATCCCGGCCACACGTCCTTCGTGTCGGCGCGGCGGTGCACGAGGATGTCGCCGTCCTCGGAGACGACGGCGATGAACACACTGCGGTGGCGGAGGGCTTCGGCACGCATCTGCCGCCGTGGGACGAGCCGAATCACGGCACCCAGACGGTCCACTTCCTCCACTGTTTCGTCAGGCGAGTTCTCGGGGTGTGCGGCAGACGGGGTGCCCATGGGATGTGCCTACCATTGGGCATGTCGAAAAACACGCTCAGCACTGACGACGCCCGCGACCAGCACGGGACTCCCACCGGGATCCTCGAACAGGCAAACGACGTCTTCGACGACATGGTCGAGTTGCGCCGCGACCTCCACCAGTGGCCCGAGGTCTCGAACCACCTGCCCCGCACGCGCGAGCGCGTCCTGCAGTCGCTCGAGGGTCTGCCCCTCGACATCACCCTGCACGAGACCACCAGCGGCATCGCCGCCATGCTGACCGGCGGCAAGCCCGGACCCACCGTGCTGCTGCGTGCCGACATGGACGCACTCCCGATGCCCGAGGACACCGACGTCGAATTCAAGTCGAAGGTGGACAACGCAATGCACGCGTGCGGTCACGACACGCACACGTCCATGTTGATGGGTGCGGCGAAGATCCTCTCCACGCGGCAGGCCGACATCCCCGGCCGCGTGCTGTTCATGTTCCAGCCCGGCGAGGAGGGTTACAACGGCGCCAGCGAGATGCTCGCCGAGGGCCTGCTCGACGTCGGCACCGAATCGCCGGTCACCGGTGCGTTCGCCATCCACGCCGCATCGAACATCCCCGGCGGCTTCCTCGGCCTGAAGGGCGGCACGATGATGGCCTCGAGCGACTCGATGACCATCACCGTGAAGGGACGCGGCGGCCACGGAAGTGCACCACACTTCACGCTCGACCCCGTGCCGGTTGCGTGCGAGATCGTCCAGGCACTGCAGACACTCGTCACCCGTCGCATCGACGTGTTCGACCCGGGTGTCATCACCGTCACCCAGATCCACACGGGAACCACCAGCAACGTAATCCCCGAGACGGCCATGATCAACGGCACCATGCGCGCGGTCAGCGAGCGCACCCGCACGCTCATCCATGACGGCATCCGCCGCGTCGCCGAGGGGATTGCCGCGGCACACGGCATGGAGGCAGAGGTCGACCTGCACATCGGCTACGACGTGACGGTGAACGACACCGACTACGCGCACTTCGCCGCCGACGTCGCCACCGCCGTCTCTGGCGACCGCAACGTGCGCATCATGGACAACCCGGTCATGGGTGCCGAGGACTTCAGCTACGTGCTGAACCGCGTGCAGGGGGCCATGATGTTCCTCGGACTCATGCCCGAGGGGATGGACATCATGAAGGCCGCGCCGAACCACTCGAACAGGGCGATGTACGAGGAGAACTACATGCGCCGCGGTGCAGCCGTGTACTCGTCGATCGCACTTCGCCACCTCGGTGTCGAGCTCAGCTGACCACCGCCTTCACAGCAATCCGTCTGGGGGGACGATGTACGACGAGACACGCGACTGGATCAATGCGAACTGGGACGAGGAGATCACGCTCCGGCAGTGGTGGGCCCGCATGCTGGAGGCGCGGCTCTCCTTCCCCCGTTGGCCCACGGAATGGTTCGGCCGGGACTGCAGCCAGCGCGACCAGAACGACATCGCCCGGGCATTCGAGGATGCCGGTGTCCTGAGCGCCCCCACCGGTCTCGGGGTGCTGATGGGTGCCCCCGTCACCATGACCTACGGGACGCAGGAGCAGAAGCAACGGTGGCTCCCGTCGCTCGCCGACGGCACCGAAGGCTGGTGCCAGTTGTTCAGCGAGCCGGGCGCAGGCTCCGACCTTGCGAGCGTGTCGTGCCGCGCCGAACGCGACGGCGACGAATGGGTGATCAACGGCCAGAAGATCTGGACGTCGGGCGCCCTTCATTCCTCGCGCGGGATGCTGGTGGCGCGGTCCGATTTCGACCAGCCGAAGCACAAGGGCATGACCTACTTCATCGTCGACCTCGAGCAGCCGGGCGTGGAGATACGGCCCATCAAGCAGATGAACGGCATGGCGCACTTCAACGAGGTGTTCTTCACCGACGCCCGGGTGCGTGACGCGGACCGGGTGGGCGACGTGAACAACGGGTGGGCCGTCACCACGGCCACGCTCGGCTTCGAGCGCAGCGGTCTCTCGGAGGGAGCCGGCGGAGGCATCCGCGTGTCGGCCGGCAAGCAGGCGGGACTCCTCGACCGGCAGGTCGGCGACCTCGTGCGTGCGTCGAAGGCGGCGAAGGCGCACCCGGACGAGCACGGTGGCCTGCTCAGCACGTTGCAGACCGTGAAGTCGTCGTCAGAACTCACGCCGGTGCAGCGCCAGCGAATGGTCAGTCTCCACATGAACGAGCGAATCGCCGAGATGACCCGGTTGCGCATCTCGGCCGCAGCAAAGGCCGGACGTTCGCCCGGTGCCGAGGCCTCCACCATGAAGCTCCACTGGACGAACGGTCTCAAGATCTCTCGAGACCTCGGCATGGAGTTGCTCGGCGCGAACGGCATGTTGACCGGCAAGGACCAACCCGCCGAGGGAACCATCCAGCACTTCTTCCTCAGCATGCCGTCAGCGTCGATTGCGGGCGGAAGCGACGAGGTGCAGCACAACATCATCGGCGAACGCGCGCTCGGCCTGCCGAAGGACGTGCAGCCGGACCCGAACACCCCGTTCCGCGACATCCCGCGCAACTGAACCGACAGGACGAATCGATGACCACCATCTCCACCGGCATCCGCAATCCGCGCAACCTCTCCGCCGACGCCAAGGGAAGCATCCACGACGACGCCACCGCCGCAGAACTCGGTTTCCGCGGGGGCACGGTGGCCGGCGACATCCACCTCGAGCAGTTCGGCGGGCTCCTTGTCGAGGCATTCGGCCGGTCGTGGTTCGAACGCGGTTCGCTCAGCCTCTACTTCATGCACGCGATGGCCGACAGCGAGCCGGTGGAGGCGCAGCTGGAGATGGGCACGGCCGTGCTGCCCACCACGAACGCACAGGTGACCGCCCGCATGCTGACGCCCGAGGGGGTCACGGTCGCGGAGGGAACCGCGAGCGGCGGAGTGACAACGGAACCCACTGCTCTGCACTCGCGCGACCGGCGCGGTGTCGACCCCTCCACGTTGCGGATGCTGAGGTCGGTCCGCATCGGCCAGGAACTTGACACCCACACGCGTCGACCGTGGGGATCGGACCAGGTGAGACGCCACCGGGCCGGGATCATGACTTCGCCTCTCGATTGGTACGTCGGTGAATCCCCGTGGGGCGGCCCGATCTGCTCGCCGCTCACCGCCTGCCGGCTTCTTGTGGCAGGCATGACCGACTCCATCGAGCGGTCGTGTGGCGAGTTCGTCGGCATGTACGGGGCCATAGAGGTGCGCAACCACCGTGGTCCGTTGATGCTCGACACCGAGTACACGGTGACCGGACGGGTTCTGGACGTCGCCGACACGCCGAAGACGGAGGTGCTGTGGTTCACCACCGAGGCACGCGAGGCAGGCGACACGACGGGCGAACCCGTCGCCTCGCTCACGATGATGACCCGTCTGTTGAAGGGCTCGTCACCTCTGTACGCGTAGGACGCGGGCAACCTTCTTCGCCGTCTTCCTGGACGGGCTCTTCTTCGGCAGGACCTTCTTTGGTGCCGGCTTCTGCGATGGAGCGACGGCCGTCGGACCGGCGGTCCGCGTGGTTGATGCGGCAGCCGTGACCGGTGCAGGAACCGCACTGACCGTGCCGGCCGCCACGGGAACCTGTGCGACGGCAAGCGTCTGTGACGCCTCCGGCGCAACGGTCGACGTGGTCGACACCACGGCCGCAGTCGGCGCAGTGGTCACCGACGTGGCAACAGTCGTGGTTGTGGCCGGTGCAGCAACGGTCGTGGTGGGCGGCACCAGCGAGTCGATGAGATTCATGATGCTCTGGCGTGCAACGGTGAGGTCGACCGCATCGGCCCACATCCACAGCACGACGTTGCGGTC
>JBEGQK010000011.1:0-7070 GCA_041180985.1 Actinomycetota bacterium | reverse complement strand
GGCGGCGAGATGTTCCTGCACGGCGAGAACATCACCGACTGGACCACCGACGTGCGCGCGAAGGCCGGCATGTTCCTCGCCTTCCAGTACCCGCAGGAGATCGCCGGCGTGTCCGTCATCCAGTTCCTGCGCCAGGCACTGTCGGCACGCAAGGGCATCGACCTCTCAGTGCTGGAGCTTCGCCTGTCCGCCATGGACTGGATGAAGCGTCTCGGCATGGACTCATCGTTCGTCGATCGCTACCTGAACGAGGGCTTCTCCGGCGGCGAGAAGAAGCGCAACGAGATCATGCAGATGGCGCTCCTCGAACCAGACTTCGCCGTCCTCGACGAGACCGACAGCGGCCTCGACATCGACGCGCTGCGCATCGTTGCGAAGGGCATTCGCGAGGTGCGCGTCGACCGCCCGAACCTCGGCATCGTGCTCATCACGCACTACCAGCGACTGCTCGACGAACTGCAGCCCGACTTCGTTCACATCATGGTGGACGGCCGCATCGTGAAGTCCGGCGGCATGGAAGTTGCCGCCGAGCTCGAGAAGAACGGCTACGAGGCCTACAAGGCGTGACGATGCCCTACGACGTGCAGAAGGTGCGCGCGGATTTCCCGATCCTCGCCGAGATGATCAACGGCAAGCCGCTGGTCTACCTCGATTCCGCCAACACGTCGCAGAAGCCGCACGCCGTCATCGACACCATGACGTCGTTCATGGAGCACGGGTACGGCCCCACGAACCGCAGCGCGTACCAACTTGCCGCGGACGCGACCGACCGCTTCGAGCTCACCCGCACGAAGCTGGCCAGGTTCATCAACGCGCGCAGCGCCGCCGAGATCGTGTTCACGAAGAACGCCACCGAGGCCCTGAACCTGGTGGCGCGCAGCTGGGGCGGGGCGAACCTCGGGCACGGCGATGCCATCGTGCTGACGCACATGGAGCACCACGCAAACATCGTGCCGTGGCAGATGCTCGCGGCCGAGAAGGGTTTCGAGATCCGCTGGGTCCCGCTCACCGATGATGGTCTTCTCGACACGTCGAACCTGGACAAATTGCTCGACGGTGCGAAGGCGTTCTCCTTCACCGCGATGTCGAACGTTCTCGGCACGATCAACCCGGTCAAGGACCTCGTCGCGTCGGCGCACCGGCACGGTGCCATCGCCATCATCGACGGATGCCAGTCGGTGCCGCACATGCCAACCGACGTGCAGGCGTGGGACGCCGACTTCATGGCGTTCAGCAGCCACAAGATGGTCGGCCCCTCCGGTGTCGGCATGCTGTTCGGACGAGAGCAACTGCTCGACTCGATGCCCCCGTTCCTCGGCGGCGGCAACATGATCGCCGACGTCCGCACCGAGGGGTTCACGTGCGCCGACCTGCCCGCCAAGTTCGAGGCCGGCACGCAGGCGATCGTCGAGGTCGTCGGTCTCGGGGCGGCCGTCGACTACCTGAGCGGGATCGGCATGCAGAACGTCCGTGCACACGAGCACGAACTCACCGTCCACACACTCAACGCCCTGCAGTCACGCTTCGGCGACGACATCGTGATCCACGGCAGCACCGACGCATCCGTGCGCGGTGCCACCATCAGCTTCGCCTACCGCGACGTGCACCCGCACGACGTCAGCCAGGTGCTGGACCAGCGCAACGTGTGCGTGCGGGCCGGCCACCACTGCGCCAAGCCGCTCATGCGCCTGCTCGGTGCAAACGCCACGGTGCGCGCCAGTTTCTACCTGTACAACACCGCCGCCGAGGCAGACGTCCTGTGCGACGCGCTCGCCGAAGCAGGCGACTTCTTCACCCTCTAACCTGACACCACCCGCCGACAGGAAGTACGCCATGCCCGGACTCGAAGACCTCTACCGCGAGATCATCCTCGACCACTACAAGAACCCGCGCAACCGCGGCGTTCTCGCACCTCCGGCCGTGCGCGCCGAGGGCCACAACCCGCTGTGCGGCGACGAGATCGAGGTCTACCTCGACGTCCAGGACGGCATCGTCGCCGACGTGAAGATCAGTGGGCAGGGTTGCTCTATCAGCCAGAGTTCCGCCTCCATGATGAGCGCGGCCGTCAAGGGCAAGAAGGTCGAAGATGTCCGCGCCCTCGTCTCGCGCTTCAAGACGATGATGTCGATCGAGGAGGGCGAGGCCGACACGTCCGTCCCGCTCGGCGACCTCGAGGCACTGCAGGGCGTCGTGAAGTTCCCCGTGCGCATCAAGTGCGCGGTGCTCGCGTGGAACACGCTCGCCGAGGGTCTCGACAACGCCACTGCCTGACGCAGACCGTGCGGTGCAACGGCCCCGTCCCGGTTCCACCACATCAATCGCGCGCACGAATACCCTGAGATAACTATGACTCCCCCGTCACGGATGCTCCGCATGCTCGCTGCCGTCGCTGCGTTCTCCGTGTTCGTGCCGTCCTCCGCTCACGCCGACAGCACCACCGACACCACGGTGGCTCCCGACACGACCTCTCCCGCGGTCACGACGACCTCGCCCACCACGACCGCAGTGCCGATTGTTGCCAATGCGTACGTGCCGCCGGTTCGCCGACTGCCGCGGGTGCGCATCGGATCAGCGATCGTCGTGCTCGACGAGCAGCGCGTCTACGTGTACTCGGCCACGAGACGCTTGATCGCGACCCTCCCCGTCTCGACGGGTCTCGACGACTCGACGCCGACCGGGTCATTCAAGGTGTTCTCGAAGTCCGAGCAGGCCTTCTTCGCCCCGAACCCCGGCGAGCGCATGAAGTGGATGGTGCGGTTCACGCGCGGCCGCCAGGGCGACAACATCGGGTTCCACGGAATCCCGTACAGGGTGACGGGTGCGGGCACCGTCCAGATCCCGACACCGGTCGGCGTGAAACCCGTGTCGCACGGATGCATCCGCACCCGCGACGTCGAGGCCCAGTGGCTCTACGAGAACATGGCCATCGGCACGCCCGTGCGCGTGGTGCAATCACGCCGCGGCTGACCTCCTACACTTCCCTTCACCGCACCGTCGAGGGGGAAACATGACACGCGCAACCTTCAAGTCTTTCCAGGAATCCACCAAGGAGGAATGGGCAAACATCATGGTGTGCCTGCAGGAGACGCAGTCACACGTCGCCACCCGCGTGATTGAGCAGCTGAAGTTCCTCGAGTCGGACTTCGGCGGCTTCCCGGTGAACCGTCTCGAGCACTGCCTGCAGACGGCGAGCCGTGCCGAGCGCGACGGCCGGGACGACGAGTACGTGCTCTGCGCGTTGCTCCACGACATCGGCGACAACCTGGCGCCGTTCAACCACCCCGACATCGCCGCCGGAATCGTGAAGCCCATCGTGTCCGAGAAGAACTGGTGGATGACGAAGCACCACGGCATCTTCCAGGGCTACTACTTCTGGCATTACATCGGCCTGAACCAGAACGCCCGCGACGAGCACCGGGACTCCCCCTACTACGACTACACGGCGGAGTTCTGTGAGCTGTACGACTCGATCGCGTTCGACACCGAGTACAAGAGTTTCGACCTGGCCCACTACGAGCCGCTGATCCACGACGCCTTCAAGCCGAAGGTGCGCTGAAACACACCGAACGACCGGTGGTCGAATGGCGTGTGTTCCGCCCGCACGGGCGGGCCGGCATTAGGTTTCGCCGTCTGACACGGAGGTCACCATGAAAGTCACTCTTCTCGGAACGGGCAGCCCATTGCCGAGCGCGACATGTGCCGGACCGTCCACGTTGGTGCAGGCCGCCAACCAGAACATCGTGGTGGACACCGGTCGCGGCGTGATCATGCGGCTCGTGGGGGCCGGCTGCCCGCCGCCGTTCATTTCCGCGGTGCTGCTGACGCACCTGCACAGCGACCACATCTGCGACCTGAACGACATCGTGACCACGCGCTGGATCTCCACGCCGGCCGCGACTCCGCTGGACGTCTACGGACCGAAGGGCACCAAGAAGATGGTCGACGGGCTCGTCGCGATGCTCACCCTGGACGAGGGATACCGTCTCGAGCACCATGACGACCTGCGTGCCGGCATCGGCATGAAGGTGAACGTGATCGAGGTGGAGGCCGGTGAGTCGTTCTCCATAGGCGACGTGAAGGTCTCCGTGCACCGCACCGACCACCGCCCCGTTGCGCCGACAGTCGGTTACCGCTTCGAGTCGGACGGAGTCGTCGCCGCTCTCGCCGGTGACACCATCCCGTGCGCCGAACTGGACGAGATGTGCGCGGACGCCGACATCTACGTGCAGACCGTC
This sequence comes from Actinomycetota bacterium, assembly GCA_041180985.1. GTDB lineage: Bacteria > Actinomycetota > Acidimicrobiia > Acidimicrobiales > Ilumatobacteraceae > UBA2093. Next base: position 2,835 of record JBEGQK010000011.1, on the reverse strand, counting down.
ATCCGCGAGGACCTCGTGCGCACGTTCGCCCCGCTCGTGCCGACGGGTGAGCGTTTCCTCGACATCCTCGACTACCACTCCACCGTCCAGCAGGCGGCTCAGACCGCCGCGCGGGCGAACGTGAAGACCCTCCTGCTCACGCACTTCGTGCCGGCGATTCAGCCGGGCCAGGAAGCTGAATGGCACGCGATGGCTGCCGAGCACTTCTCCGGCGAGATCGTGATCGGTCCCGACCTCACGGCTGTGGAGCGCTGACGAACCTCTGGTTCGTGGCGAGGAACACACCCACCAAAGCGACACCGAGACCGAGAACGGCGAGTCCGCCGAGCTTCTCGTCGAAGAGGACGGCCGCCTCTACGCTGCTGAGGGCCGGCGTGAGGAAGAAGAGGCTGCTCACCTGCGACGCGGCCTGGCGGCGCAGCAACCACAACATGATGAGGATCGCCGCGATGGACAGAACTCCGACCGCCCACGCCAGTGACCACAGGGTGTTGGCCGTCATCTCGAACCGCCAGCCCTCGCCGAACACGGCGACAAACCCGAGCGCGACCGTGGTCGACGCGTACTGCCACGCCGTGCCGCTGAGAAGCGGTGTTCCCTGGCCGAGCTGACGCTGCACGAGAGTGCCGCTGCTCATCCCGACAACGGCGACCACCATGGCCCACATCGCAGGTGCAGACACCCCGTCGCCGGTGCCGCCGTGCTCGATCACCACGAACACGACACCCGCCACGCCAAGGCACACACCGAGAGTGCGGATGCGGTTCAGTTTCTCCCCCAGCACGACCCACGCGAACACCGTCGTGACCACCGGGTGCATGGCAGCGATGAGAGAGCTCATGCCGGATGGCATGCCGTGCTCAATCGCGAAGAACACACCGCCCAGGTACATCGCGTGCATCCCCAGGCCGACGGCCATCATCACGCGCCGCTGCCGGCCGGTCACCGCGGTCTCCTTCATGATGAGGGCCACGGTGCCGAGCACGACGGCCGCGATTGCTGTGCGCACGGTCAGGAACGAGAGCGCACCCGCGTCGCGCGTGGCGTACCGCGCCACGATGAATCCGGTGCTCCACAGGAGCACGAAGAAAGCGGGGGCGAATCTCTTCATGGGTGTGCCGATACTACGGTCGGCGCCGGTCCACGAACCGTGACTCAGGACTCCGCGCGCAGGGCGGTGACGAGACGTTCGATGTCGGAGCGGTCGTTGTAGATCTGCGCCGAGATGCGCATGCGCAGGCCCCCGTCATCCGGGAACAACGGCAGCTCGATGCCGTGCGTGTTCAGCAACCTGTACTGGAGCGCGTTCGCCTCGTCCTTCGTGGTGCCGAAGGTGAGCGGCAGACCGACGTTCACCATCGGGCCGATCATCTCCCCGGGCGTGTTCATCGGGCGGCCGAATGCCTCCGCCACCATCGTCGCAGCCTCCATGACGAGGTCGTGGTTGTGGCCGCGAAGACGCGCACCGCCCCACTCCTCGATCAGGTCGAGAGCGAACGGAGCAGTCAGGAACGGTGCGGGGTCACGCGTGCCGAGCAGGTCGAACTCCGCGGTGATCCCGTTGTCGAGCCCCCACGAGATGACGGTCGGGTGCAGCGTCTGGTGATGCTTCGGGTCGGCCCACAGGATGCCGCAGCTGCGGGGAGCGAAACCCCACTTGTGCAGGTTGGCCGTGTACCAGTCCGCACCGTAGGACTCGATGTCAACGTGGATGGCGCCCGGCGTGTGGGCGGCATCCACGAGCACCAGCGCCCCGCGGGCATGGCACTTCGCGATGATCTCCTTGATTGGCATCACGAGCGCCGTCTGCGACGTGATGTGGTCGATGATCACGATGCGGGTCTCCCCGGTGACGGCCGCTTCGATGAGTGCGACGTACTCGTCGGGCGTGGCGTCGTACGGGGGAAGGTCCACCGTGCGCACCGTGCAACCGTTCTCGCGGGCCACGTAGTTCGCCGTGTAGGTGACGGCGCCGTACCCGAGGTTCGTCACGAGGATCTCGTCGCCGTGCGCGAACGGGAAGGAGCGCAGGACGGCGTTCACGCCGGTGGTGGCATTGTCCACGAACACGAGGTTCGACGGCGCGCAGCCGAGATGACGCGCCACTCCCTCGGCGGCGACACGCATGTGCGGCCGCGGCGGAAGACCCTGGCCGTCGATGTCGGCGAGATCGCGCAACTGGAACTGCGCCGGCTGGCGCTCGATGGTGTCCTGTATGCGGCGGTACTCCGCCATCACCCGGCGAGGCGGTGCACCGACCGTGCCGTGGTTCAGGTAGGCGATTGCCGGGTCGAGCATCCACTCATCGAGCAGATGCCTGCCGTACTCCACCTACTTCATCCCGAGGATGCGACCGAGCTTCGCGCGACGACCCGAACGGGTGGTCGGGATGCCGGTGGCGCGGGCGAACTTCCGCTTCGCCGACGTGACGCCGAGGGCGCGCTTCCATGAGAACGTGAGACCTGGACCCAACTTCATGCCCGCACCGTAGTCGCTAGCCTCGCCGCATGCCCACGACCCCAGGTGCCGCATGATCGAGTTCCGCTCGTTCCGCGACCCCGATCTGGCGCAGATCGTCGAGCTCAAGAACGCCCTCAACCGGGCCACCGGCACGGCAACCCGCAGCACCGTCGAGGAGATCGACGAGGAGTTCTCGGCACCGTACGTGAGCCGGTCGACCGACGTCTTCTGTGCCGAGGAGAACGGGCTGGTCATCGGCTACGCACACACGTACTTCATCGACTCCACCGAACGCGAGGTCCGTTGCTACGTCTTCGGGGGCACCCACCCCGACCACATGAGACGGGGCGTCGGGACCACTCTCACCACGATGGC
>JBEGQK010000010.1:0-5174 GCA_041180985.1 Actinomycetota bacterium | reverse complement strand
CGCCCGGTGCGATGTCGGCCGGGGTCTCGCCGTGGTCACCGCTCGTGCCGACGACAAGGACCACCCTGTGTCCCTCGGCCACCAGCCGGGCAATCGAACCGCCCGTGCTGATGCTCTCGTCATCGGGGTGCGCGTGCAGGAATACGACGGTTGCCACTACGCCTGCTTCGCCGCGCCGCTTGCGAGTTTTGCGTCGACATCGGTGACGCCCCACTCGCGCAGCACCTCTGCGGTGTGCTGACCGGGGTGCGCGGACGGACGGGAGATCTCCGGGGTCGTGCGCGAGAAGCGCGGCGCGGGTGCGGGCTGAGTGTGCCCGTTCACGTTGACGAACGTCCTGCGTTCCACGTTGTGCGGGTGCGCCGCGGCCTCGCCCATGGTGAGCACCGGCGCGAAACACACGTCGGTTGCCTCCATGATCGCGCACCATTCGTCACGCGTCTTCTGCCTGAAGCAGGCCCTCACCTTCTCCTTGAGGGTCGGCCACTTCGACTGGTCCATCTGGTGCTGGAACTCGGGGTCCGCGCCGAGACCTGAAAGTTCGAGGAGCAACGCGTAGAACTGCGGTTCGATCGAGCCGAGCGAGACGTACTTCCCGTCCTTGCACTCGAAGACGTCGTAGAAGTGGGCGCCGGTGTCGAGAAGATTCGTTCCGGGTGCGTTCTCGTTGAAGATTCCCATCGACTTGAACGACCAGAACATGGTCATGAGAACCGCGGCGCCGTCGACCATCGCCGTGTCGACCACCTGGCCCCTGCCGGACTTCTGTGCCTCGAGGAGTGCGCACACCACGCCGTAGGCGAGGAACATGCCGCCGCCGCCGAAGTCGCCGACCATGTTCAACGGCGGCACCGGGGCCTCGCCGGCGCGTGCGAAGTGCGCGAGTGATCCCGAGAGCGAGATGTAGTTGATGTCGTGACCGGCGGCCTGGGCGTACATGCCCTCCTGGCCCCAGCCGGTCATGCGACCGAAGACGATGCGGGGATTGCGCGCCTGGCACACATCGGGGCCGACGCCGAGGCGTTCCATGACACCGGGACGGAAGCCCTCGATGATCGCATCGGCCTTCTCCACGAGTTGCAGGAGCGTCTCGACGCCCTCCGGGCTCTTCAGGTCGAGCGCGATGTTGCGCCGTCCGCGCAGCATGAGGTCACCGGCGGGCTTGTCGGGTGCCGGCCCGCGCACCGCCTGTGCACGGTCGACGCGGATGACCTCTGCACCCATGTCCGCGAGGAGCATCGCGGCGAACGGGCCCGGCCCGATGCCTGCGATCTCGAGAATCCTGTATCCGGAAAGTGGTCCAGCCATGGCAAATGGTTCCTTTGTGGGTGTCGGTTACTTGTGGGCGCGACGGACGTGGCCGCCGATGGCCTCGCGGTAGACGGGCCAGAGAGGCATGGGCATGTCGTGGCCCATGTCGTTGAGCTTCAGGAGCACCGCGCCGGGGATCAGTTCGGCCGTGCGCTCGCCGCCGCTCGGGGTCAACAGCGTGTCGTCACGACCGTGGATGACGAGCGTCGGGACGTCGAGCTTCTTCAGCGCCTCGGTGCGGTCGCCGGATGCGTAGATCGCGGCGAGCTGGCGGTGCGCACCCTCGGGGTAGAAGCTGCGGTCGTACTCACGGGCGGCGCGCGCCTTGGCCTCGTTCAGGTCGAAGTGCTTCTTCGAGCTCCAGACTGCCCAGTTGGCCGCGCCCTCGATGTATGCAGCACGGTCGGGCGCCGGCGGCGCAAGGAGCGCGGCGAGTGCCTCGTCGGACGGCGTGCCGTAGGCGAGGTCACCGACGGTCGACATGATCGAGGTCAGGCTGAGCGTGCGGTGCGGGTGCTCGATCGCGAACGTCTGCGCGATCATGCCGCCCATCGACGCACCGATGATGTGCGCCCTCTCGATGTTGAGCGTGTCGAGCACACCTGCCGCGTCCGCAGCCATGTCGCTGAGCAGGTACGGGACCGGCGGAGGGGTCTCACCCATCATCACGGCGGCGGTGACCTTGTCGGTCTCTGCCATGACCCCGTCGAACTTGGTGGAGAGCCCGCAGTCGCGGTTGTCGAACCGGACAACGTGGAAGCCGTCGTCGACGAACATTTTCATGAAGTCCTCGTGCCATGCGGTCATCTGGGCGGTGAAGCCCATGATCCAGAGGAGCGTCGGGTGGGCGGGGTTGCCCATCGACTCGAACTCGATGGTCACCCCTGATGGCAAGGTCGTCTGCGGCATGCACTCAGTCTCCCAAATCCGGGCCCCGGGACCCGCAGGCGGAGTGCGTCAGCCGAGCAATCTCCGCTTCTGTTGCTCGAATTCCTCGTCCGTCAGGGCCCCGCGGTCGCGCAGTCCCTCGAGCCGTTCCAGTTGGTCGGCGACGTCCCCGTGCGACGGCGCCGGCCTGAATGCCTGCGCCATGCGGCCGTCCATTGCCTTGTGGATGATGTTCTGGACGGTCTCGGGGCGGGAGACATTGGTGAAGGGTTCGGCGGAATCGTTCCCGCCCGACTCGATGAGGAGATTCCCCACACCGATCAGCCTCTGGAAGATCGACTGACGGAAGTTCACGTTGTTCACCTTGTCGAGCGGGATCTCCACGCCGTGGCGCGCAAGCGTGCCGACTTTCGAGATGACGCGGAAGTTGGTCACGACGAAATAGGTGGTGCGCCACTTTATGAGTTCGACAATCAGCCATCCACCCGACACGAGGATTCCGGCAAGGTCGAGGTACCCGAGGATCGTCAACGGCATGCCGTCGAAGCGGCCGATGATCCACAATCCGAGAATGCTCGCAACCGCTGTGGAAATCGCCTGTGGACCGTAGTACCACCAATGCGGATGCATGTCGAGGATGATGTTCTCGTTGTCATTCAGGAGTTTGCGTGGGAACGGCATGGTGCCGACTGTAGCCACCGCCTAGTTTCGTGCCGTGCCCTTCGACCTCTCCGACAGATCCCCCGCCACGGTGGACGAGATACTCCAGGGACTGGATGACGACCAGCGGGCGGCCATCACGGCGCCGCCGGGTGTCGTCGTCGTGCGCGCGGGTGCCGGTTCGGGCAAGACGACCGTGCTCACGCGACGCATCGCATGGCGCGTCGCCACCGAGTCGGCGTCGCCCGACCATGTCCTCGCGATCACGTTCACGCGTCAGGCCGCCACGGAGATGCGCACGCGGCTGCGCCGTTTCGGCATTGACGGCAACCCGCAGATCCACACGTTCCACGCACTCGGGCTCCGGCTCCTGACGCAACGCGCCGCGGACACGAACAAGCCGAAGCCTCTCGTGGTGACGAACCGGATGGCGGTGCTCTCGGGCGCCCTCGGTGCGGACGCGAAGCAATCGAGCCTGATGGGGATCGCGAATGCCATCGACCACGCAACGGTGCGGATGCTGTCGGGCCGCGGTCTCGATGACGCACTCTCGGCGTCGGGCCTTCACCGGGAGGTCACACGCGAGCAGTTCGAGAGGATCATCTCGCGCTACGAGGAAACGAAGCGCAAGCGCGGCGTCGTCGACACGAACGACCTCATCGCCCACGTCGTGCGCGAGGCGCAGCGCGACCCGCGGTTCGTCCAGTCGATGCGTCACCAGTTCCGCCACGTCTCGGTCGACGAGGCACAGGACATGAACCCGCTCCAGTACGAATTCCTCCGGCTGCTCGTGGCGGACCCACCGGACGTCTTCGTGGTGGGTGACCCGAACCAGGCGATCTACGGGTTCAACGGCGCGGACAACCGCCTGTTCGACGAGCTCCCCGGACTTGGCACGGGCGCCCGTGTCGTGACGCTTCCCTCGAACTACCGGTGCACACCACAGGTCGTCGACACCGCGTCCCGGTTCCTGCGCAACGGCGGTCAGCACATCGAGGCGGAGTCACGACGCCCGAACGGACGCGCCGTGTCCTTCATCGGGTGCGAGAACGAGTTCGCGGAGCGAAACGTCATCGCGAGGGAGCTCCGGCGGATGCACGACACGTGCGGCACGTGGAACCTGCTCGCCGTCCTCGTCCGTGTCAACGCACTTGCCGACGACGTCAGCGAGTTCCTCGCATCCCAGGGGATCCCCGTTCGTTCCGGCCGGCGCGGGCCGGAGTGGTCGGCGGCGATCGCCCAGGCGACGTCACTGACCTCACGGGAGACGCTCAGCATCTGGTCGAGCGACGTGCTGGATTCGGGCGACTATGACCCGTCCCACCCCGAGTACGAGATCGCGTCACGGGTGCGCGAGTTCTTGGACGACAACCGCAGCGGCTCCGTCGACGGCCGGGCGTTCGGCTCGTGGATGACAACCACCGTCGACCGCACCGAGGTGGAGGGCGTCGAGGTGATGACGTTCCACGCCGCCAAGGGTCGCGAATGGTTCGGTGTCGTGGTCGCGGCGGCAGAGACCGGCTACCTGCCGCACTCCTCGGCAAAGACCGCCGCGCAGAAGGCCGAGGAGGCGCGGCTCGGGTATGTCGCACTCACCCGTGCGGCTGACGACCTCGTGGTCACGTGGGCCAAGCACCGCCGCAAGAGGAACAGGACCCGGTCGCCGTTGCTGCCCGTGGACGCCACCGTCGTCACGTCGCAGCGCGGACCCACGCCGGAGGTCAAGAAGATCTCGGGGCGGGCACCGAAGAACGACGCACTGACCGTTGCACTCCGCGAGTGGCGGGAGGACGCGGCCCGTCGCTCCCGTCTCTCGGCGAACGGCATCCTCACCGACCGACACATCAGGGAGATCGTCGCAGCGCCGCCGCGAACGGTCGCCGAACTCGCCGATGTGATCGACATGGCGTTCGCCACGCGCCACGGCGAGTCGTTGCTCGCCGTGATCGCATCCGTCAGCCCTGGGTGAGGTCGCGGCCCTTTCGCAGGCGGTCCATGTGCTCGATGGGCATCGAGATGAAGAGCACGTCCGCCTCGCAGCAGAGCGTGTCACCGTGGTGGAGCGTCCCGTGCGTGAAGATCTTGCGACCCTCGATCTTCTCGATCCATCCCTTGGCCCTCAGCTCCACGTACAGCGGACTCGGGGCCCGGTAGGACACCGTCAGTCGTCCGGTCATGCCGGGCCGGCCGGACAGGGACTGTGCCTGTCCGAGCACCTCGTCGAAGATCGCCGCCAGGTAACCGCCGTGGACGTGTCCGGGTGGGCCCTCGTACGGCTCACCGAATGTGACCGAGCCGTGGACGCTCCCCCATTC
>JBEGQK010000009.1:0-3481 GCA_041180985.1 Actinomycetota bacterium | reverse complement strand
CACGTACACACCGGAACGCGAGCCCCACGTGCGCAGCACCGTCGCGCATGCCGTCGACATGGGTCGGTTGATCGACCAACTCGCCGGACGAGTGAGCCATGGCGTCGACATCGAGAGCGGGTACGGGGGCAAGCGTCCTGCCCCGCATCTGGTTGCAGGGATGGTCACGGGAGACGACCAACGGGTGGGTCACCAGTTCTGGTTCGTCCCGGAAGTGTCGGCGGCAGTGCGCAGGAACGGCGCCTCGTTCGCGGTGGTGACCGCGGAACCGGTCACGTTGCCGGGCGAACTCGTCGCTCTCAACGCGGTCAACGTCGTCGCACCGCAGGCGGTGGGCGAGTCGTACGCGGTGGTGGTGAGGCCCGATCGCTACGTCGCGGGGATCGCGCGAGACCATGACGATCTCTGCCGTGTCGCAACTACCCTTCGTTCCCATGTCGTCTGACGAGCCAGGGTTCAGGGTCGGTCCACTGGAAAAGAACGAGAAGCACGACTGCTACTCGTGCGGGTCACCGTTCGCGACCGCATGGAGCACCACCGACGGCACCGCGTGGTTGTGCAGGGAGTGCGCGAACCTGCACGGGCTCGGTTGCCCGTAGGGGTCAGGCGAGTTTCTTGCGCAGGCCCTTGGCCGCGCGGTCGCCGACCTTGTTGAAGACTGCGCCGAGGAACAGGTTCATCGGCCCGAGGATGCCGTTGAACGTGAGCTTCGCGTCGTAGGTGACATCGCAACCCGATGCCGTGGGGGACACGGTCACGCGGTCGACTGACGTGAAGATCGAGTTCCTGCCCACGAGGAGCACGTTCGTGTTCGGGTCGAACTCCGTCGTCTCGTAGCGCAGCACCGAATCCTTGCCGCGGAAACCCGGCACGGTCACGTCGTACGTGGCACCCTTGCCCGGCTCTGATCCCGCGACGAGCACCACCTTCTTGATGCCCTTGTCCCACTCGGGGAAGAGGCGCATGTCGCACATGTATGCGAACGCCTCCTCCGGGGTCTTCGAAGACGGGACGGTGACGACGTAACGGGGCATGCCACAGTCAACCAACAGGTGCCTGTCCCGATTCCCGACGAATGTCCCCGGGAGGCTGTGTCAGCGGCGGCGGGGTCGCGCCGCGGGCATCCAGTTGTCACCGGCGGTCTGGTTGATGCGCTCCACATACACGTGACCCACGGGTTCGAGAATCGACAGCAACCGCACCGTGTTCGCCTCGCCGAAGGCGCGCCATGGAATCTCACAGAGCACGTCGGTGCGGTCCTCCAGTTCCTGCCGGTACGCGACCCCTGTGTCGTTCACCACTCCGTCGGTGACGTAACCGCGGGCGGCAAGATTCTCGAGGGCCGCGGCAATCTCCGCATCTTCCGCGCCGCGGCTGCGCGGAATCCATTCCTTCGGGTACCCCATCCACGCATCGTGCAGGAGCCCTGCCTCGACGACGCCGATGTTGTCGTTCAGGAGGATGCCGAAGTGCGTGTCGCCGCGCCACTCGCGGATGCAGTTGAGCGCGTTCCACGCCGACATCACCGGGTCGGATGGACGAGGCCATGACTTGTGTGCCGCAAAGAGGACACGACCCGACGCCGGGATCGCATCCACCACCCGCCAGAGTTCGTCGGCGAGCTCGCCGAGCGGTTGCATCACCTGCGGTGTGATCTCCTCGAGACCGGCGCGAACTGCGGCATCCCGTGCGACGGTGACGTCGTGCCAGTTGCTGATGTGCGGTGCAGCGTGGTTGATCGCGAAGTGGATGAACTCGCGCTTGATCGTGTAAAACGCCGCGAACAGTGCCTCGGCACCCGCGGGCGCGAGTGGCGCACCACGGTTCACGATGTAGTGGCCCATCCCGCCCGGAACGCCGAGTGCCTCCAGGTTGTCCTTCGCGCGTGGTTCCCAGAAGATCCAGCCGAGCAACTGGTGTGACGCGAACGATGCGCGCCGTGTGAGATCCTGCCAATCCGTCATGGTGATGACGGTAGCGGTGCGTGTCGCGCCGCCTAAGAACGCAGGATGTTCGCGTCGCCGACGAGGCCGGTGAGTTCGCCGTGGATCTCGTCCGTGCCGTGGTGCTCGACGTCGTCGTAGCGACTCAGATACGTCACGGCGACGAATCCGGCCTCGACCGCGCCGCCGTCGGTGTGGTCGGGCAGCGGAACCGGGTCGCCGTACGAGAGGTCGACGGTGAAGGAGTTCTCGTACCCCTCCTTCGGGACCAGGCTGGCGTTGATGACCGAACGGGGCACCTGCATGCCGACCTCGGTACGGCGCCAACCCTTGATCTGTTCGACAGGGGTGTTGGGCACGTTCAGGTTGATGACCACCGGCTCGTCAGTTCGGTTCGCCAACCAACCACGCACGACCGATGCCGCGACGGTCGCGGCGGTGTCCCACTTCTGACCTTTCACCGCGTCATCCCATCCCTGGCCCTCCACGCCGAAACCTGTGACATCCTGGCTGACGGCGATTCCGGTGATGCCGGCGTTGCGTGCGGTGACTGCCGCACCGACGGTTCCGGAGTGGTACACGCTGCGGCCGACGTTGGCGCCGGGGTTGATGCCGGAGACGACGAGGTCGAACGGTTCGCCGAACAGACCGAAGCGGGAGAGGAAGACGCACAGGGCCGGTGCGCCACTGATGGCCCACGCTTCGTCGATGCCGTCGACGTTCCTGCGGTGGACCTCCGGTCGCATGATGTGGAGGGCACCGATTGCCGCGCTCGCGCCCGAGTACTCCTGGTCCGGGGCGGCGATGACGACATCGCCGAACTCGCGCATGGCGCGGGCCAGGACGTGCAGGCCCACAGATTCGATTCCGTCGTCGTTCGTCACCAGGATCCGCATGCGCACCTTTCTACTTGGTGCGGGTGACACACCGGCAGACGGCAGGTGAACCCGGGGTTATGAGGCGGCCGATGCGCGGCGTCTGCGACGGCGTGTTGCGGGGAGAGTCAACGCGCCGATCACGGCGAGGATGATGGGGAGAACAATCAACCACGTGGCGATGTTCTTCGACTTCTTCCATTCGCCCACCGTCATTCCGATGGTCAGAGTGGCGTCCTCGGAATTCTCGCCGCGGGCGAGGATGACCATGCGGTGGTTGCCCGCGGGAGTGCCGGCCGGGATCTCGAATGTTCCACTCACGGTGCCCGTCTTGTCGACTGACATCTCGCCGAGCTTCACGGGAGAGGAGAACAGCCAGATCTCCACGATGGTGTCCGGCTCGAACCCTGACGCGTTGACTTGGACCCTCTGACCGGTGGACAGGCGAACATTGCCGTCCGCGTCGAGTGGTGCGACATTTCCGTTGCTGTCAACTGATGCGAGCGACGCGGAGTAGTCGCCTGCGGTGATGACCAGCTTGTTGTCTCGTCGTTCCACCGTGGGAGTGATCGACGTGTCGCCGACCGTCATTGCTGCCTGACCATTGACCACCGTTGCCGGTTGGGGGGCAGGAACAGAGGTTGTCGTCGAGGCATTCGGGAC
>JBEGQK010000008.1:0-2759 GCA_041180985.1 Actinomycetota bacterium | reverse complement strand
CCGCTCGACCCTCTCATGCAGAAGCGCGTCGCCGAGGCACGCGCACGCGCACAGGTCGGTGCATCCGACGGCGATGACGACGCGTCTGACCGTCGCAACGACACACCGCGTTCTGTTCCGTCCGTGCGTCGCGATGCGACACCGAAACACATCACCAGGTCGAAGAAGGCCCTGCCGAAAAAGCAACAGACGCAGACCAGGAAGAACATGGCACCTGTCGCGGCAGTGATCGTTGCCGCGGTCGTCATGGGCATCCTGCTGTGGAACGGGCTGCAGAACACGAAGTCCTCCACCATCGCACCCGGTTCGTCGAACACACCGGCGATCGGTGCCGTGTCGTTGACGTCGGTCCGCAGTTACGACCCGAACGGCGACGACGGCGTGGAGAACGAGGCACAGATCCCGTTGCTCCTCGACAACAACCCCGCCACCTCCTGGACCACGGTCTGCTACGGCGACCGCTACTTCGGTTCGAAGGGCGGCCTCGGGTTGGTGCTCGAGTTGTCCGGAACGGGCATCGGCACCATCTCGGCAAATTTCGGGAACGGCCCGTGGAACGCCGAGGTGTACTCGGTCGACTCCCCCACGGTTCCCGCGCGCCTCGAGGACTGGGGACTGCGCGTCGCGAACGGATACAGCGAGAACGCGGGCATCGGCACGTTCAAGGTGCAGACGCCCGGCCACTACATGCTCCTGTTGCTGCGCGAGATCGGTCGCAGTGGTTCGTGCAGCAACGCGAACCCGTTCAAGGGCGTCATCAACGACGTCTCGTTCGCATCGGCGCCCTGACCCGGCCGGCGACACCACTACTGTTCAGGCATCGTGATCGAGGACGATGCATCCCTAGTTGAGCGGGCCATCAGCGGTGACAGGAGAGCCGTTGACCGGCTGCTGCGCGACCACTACGAGCTGGTGCGCGCCGTGTGCCACCGCATCGTCGCGAACAGAGCCGACGCCGACGACGCCACCCAGCAGGCACTGATCTCGATCGCCCGTGCCCTTCCCCGGTTCGACGGCAGGTCGAAGTTCTCCACCTGGGCGTACCGCATCGCCACGAACGCCGCGCTCGACGAGATCCGCCGGACACGGCGACGGCCCCGCCCCACCGACGACGCCGTGCTTGCGGCCTCGGTTGCTCCCGCGGTGGACGCCACGGACGGCCTGGTCGACCAGATGGCCCTCGAGGCCGCCCTCGGCCGGGTCAGCCCCGAGTACCGACAGGTGCTGGCGCTGCGCCACGTGGCCGGCCTCGACTATGCCGAGATCGCGGACGCTCTCGGGCTCCCCATCGGGACCGTGCGCAGCCGTCTGGCCCGCGGACGGGCCCAACTGCTGGGCCAGCTCGGGAACTCGGACGGGGACGGGTGACGTCAGATGGGCACCCGCATTGACGACAATGAGCCGGAAGGGAGGCACCAACATGGACACTGACGACCTGGACCTGCCGGGCCCGCTCGCCGACGCCCTGCGCAACGTGCCCCCGGCCGACCCCGACACGAAGGACCGCCACATCGCGGCAGCGTTGTCGGCGTGGGAGTCCGAGACGGACCGTCCGGCGCGTGTGACCGCCATCGATTCGCGGCGTCGCGTCCTCCTGTCCACTGCCGCTGCCGCTCTCGTCGTGGTGGGAGCGGGCATCGGTTGGGTCATCCACTCACCCCGCGCCACGCCTGTTGCCGCAGACGTCTCGGTCAGCTCCGCCGCACCGGCAACAGACTCGGCCCTCGCCGAACAGGCGACCGACACCACGCTTCCGAAGGGTGCCGTTGCCGACATGTTCGCACCGCTGCCGAACTCGGCGACGGTCAGCGCGGCATCGGCGTGCGGCTTCTGGGCACAGGCTGACCTGAAGTACGTCGGCTCGTACTCCACGCCGGAACACACCTACGTGCTGATGCAACAGGGTCGGACGATCGTCTGGTTCGACAAGGACACATGTGCCTCCGTCATGACGATTCCCAGTCCCACCACAAGCACCCCGTAAACACACCCGCCGTTAGGCTGGTTCCGTGCCCTCCAACCCCCTGACCGACCCCGAGTGGGCCAACCGCAGCGTCGATTTCATCGACCGGTGGGTGCAACTGGTCCGCAGGTACACCACACAGCCGATCGTCACCACGGCGCGCGGAGTGGTCTTCGGCCTGCTCGCCACCTTCGGGGTGGTGTCCGTCATCGTGGTGCTGTCCGTCGGCATCGCACGCGGCCTGATCGCGGCACTCGACGCCGGTCTCTCCCACGAGCAGGCGGTGTGGGGCACCTATTTCATTCTCAGCGCACTGTTCTTCCTCCTGGGAACATTCCTCATGCGCAAGCGGTTCAAGGAAGAAGATCCATCATGAGCACCGTCCGCAACACCATCATCATCGGCTCCGGTCCGGCCGGTCTCACTGCCGCCATCTACGCCGCCCGCGCGTCGCTCGCGCCCCTCGTGATCGAGGGTGAGCCGTCCTCCACCAGCGACCAGCCCGGCGGCCAGTTGATGCTGACCACAGAGGTGGAGAACTTCCCCGGCTGGCCCGAGGGCATCCAGGGCCCCGAGCTGATGATGAAGTTCAAGGAGCAGGCCGGCCGCTTCGGGGCCGAGTTCATCACCGAGAAGGTCACCCGTGTCGATTTCTCGCAGAGACCGTTCACCGTGTGGGTCCGCGAGCAGGAATACAAGGCGAACTCGGTCATCGTGGCCACCGGCGCCCAGTCGCTGATGCTCGATCTCCCCCGCGAGTCCGAATTGATCGGCCACGGCGTCAGCACCTGTGCCA
>JBEGQK010000007.1:0-5799 GCA_041180985.1 Actinomycetota bacterium | reverse complement strand
GCTGGGAACGAAGATCATCGACGTGGGGCACACCCGCGCGAGCATCTGGGCGTCGTGGCCGGCGCCGCTCGGCATCCGCATGTGCGTGTGTCCGTGGGCAGAAGCGATGGCCTCGATGAGCAACGTGACGTCCGCGTCGAACTCGACCGGCTCGAACCGTGCGAGCGTTCGCGTGGTGATTGTGACACCCTCGCTGGCCGCGAGCGACACCAAATGACCGGCGATTTCCTTCTCGGCAGCCTGCAGCAGGATCTCGTCCGTGTTGCGGACATCAAGCGTGAGGGTGGCGGTTGCCGGCACCACGTTGATGAGGTTCGGGTGGAGGTCAATCTTGCCCACGGTGCAGACCTGGTGACCGCCGAACCGTGCGGCGAGGTCGCGCAGGAAGACGGCGATGTTGGACGCTGCGTAGGCGGGGTCGTGCCGCAGGTTCATCGGCGTGGTCCCTGCATGGTTCGACTGTCCCGTGATGGTCACTTCCTGCCAGCTGATTCCCTGCACCCCTGTGACGACACCAATGGTCTTGTTCTGCTGCTCCAGCACGGGGCCCTGTTCGATGTGCAGTTCGACGAAGGCGTGGGGAGCGATCCGGGGACAGGGAATCGACCCCGAGTACCCGATGCGGTCAAGCTCGTCGCCGACCCGTGCGCCGTCGATGCCCACGGTGTCGAGCACCGTCTCCACCGGGCTGCCACCGACGAATGCGAGCGACCCCATCATGTCGGGGGCGAAGCGTGCCCCTTCCTCATTCGTGAAGAACGCAACCGCCAACGGCCGCGGTGGCACGTATCCCGACTCCTGGACGGACTGGATGACCTCGAGCCCTGCGAGCACTCCGTAGTTCCCGTCGTACTTGCCGCCCGTTCGCACGGTGTCGATGTGCGATCCGGTCATCACCGGGGAGCCGGTGCCCACGTTCCAGGTGCCGACGACGTTCCCGACGACATCAACTGTCACTTCGAGCCCCAGGTCCTTCATCCAGGACACCACGAGGTCGCGGCCGGCCTTGTCATCATCGGTGAGGGCCAGTCGGGCACATCCGCCGCCGGGGATCTGACCGACCTCCGCGAGGGCATGGAGACGCTCCAGCAGGCGACCACCGTTGACCCGCAGGTCCTGGGGGTGTCGGTCCGTCCTCACGGGTCAAAGTGTACGAAATGTAAAGCCGAGACCTTTGTCTTCATTGGGAATCCTCGGCGGAACGCAGGCCGAAACCTAGGGTTGCCTGCCGAGAACATGAACATCGACAGAGACACTCTCGCGTCCCGCCATGCCGAGGAGACGCAACTGTTCGCCCGTCTGCACCCCAGGTCCGGGACGCTCGCACGGGATGCCCGCGCAGGATTGTTGTCGGGGGTCCCCATGCCATGGATGGCTCGTTGGCCCGGAGAGTTCCCGTTGTTCTTCGAGGACGCCCGTGGTGCCCACTTCACTGACGTGGACGGGAGGGACTACGTGGACTTCTGCCTCGGCGACACGGGTGCCATGACCGGTCACGGTCTCGAACACGTTGCCGGCGCCATGCACCACCGCGCAGGTCGTGGCATCACGACGATGCTCCCCAGCGAGGACTCCATCTGGGTGGCCCGCGAACTGACGCGAAGGTTCGGTCTGCCGAAGTGGCAGTTCGCGATGACGGCGACGGACGCGAACCGTTTCGTGCTGCGTTTCTCCCGAGCGCTGACGGGAAGACCGAGGATCGCCGTGATCGACTGGTGCTACCACGGGACGGTGGACGAGACCCTTGCCGTGCTGGACGGCTCCGGGAAGGTGATGCCCCGTCCGGGTGCGATCGGACCGGCATTCGACGTCTCGCACACGACGCGCGTCGTGCCGTTCAATGACGTCGCCGCGCTCGAGACGGCTCTTTCCCACGGCGATGTCGCATGCCTTTTGATGGAGCCGGCCCTCACGAACATCGGCATCGTCCTCCCGGATGACGGGTACATGGCCGCGGTGCGGGAGGTGACCAGACGGCACGGTGTGCTGCTCGTCATCGACGAGACACACACCATCTGTGCCGGTCCGGGCGGTTGCACGAGGGAGTGGGGTCTCGAGCCGGATTTCTTCGTGATCGGAAAACCAATTGCGGGCGGGGTGCCGGCAGCCGTGTACGGGATGACGGAAGGCGTCGCAGAACGACTCGAGCAGATGATGTCGGGAAGCTCGGTGGACGTCTCCGGCGTCGGCGGGACTCTCACGGGCAACGCGCTGGCCATGGCGGCCATACGGGCGACACTGGAGTCGAACCTCCGGGAGGAGGACTTCGCCGTGATGATCCCCCTCGCGACGCAATGGGCCGAGGGTGTTCGTCAGTCGTACGAAACAAAGGGTCTTCCTTGGCACGTCCAGCAACTCGGGGCACGTGCGGAGTACTGGTTCAGTCCCGTGCCGGCGAACGGCGCGGATGCTGCTGCCGCCGCCGACCCGGACCTCGAGTCCTACATGCACCTCTTCGCACTGAACAGGGGTGTGCTTCTGACCCCGTTCCACAACATGGCGCTGTTCTGCCCCTCCCATGAACAGGCCGACGTGGACCATCACACGCAGGTGTTCGCGGACGCCCTCGAGTCGCTCGGTCTCTGACGATGACACTCGTGCAGTTCCTCGGTGTGCTGGCCGTCGTGGGGTGCGCCGGGTTCGTGCAGAAGATCTCCGGTTTCGGCTTCGGTCTGATCGTTGTTCCGCTGCTGTCGTTGTTCCTCTCCCCGCAGGAGGGTGTGATCATCTCGACCCTGCTGGCCATGTACACCACAGCCGCGCAGGCGTGGACCGAGCGGGCGTACTGTGACACCGTTGTCGCCCACAGGGTGTTCGCCGGCGCGTGCGTGGGGATGCCGGTGGGCCTCGTCTTGTTCGTGCTCGGGTCCGCGAACCAACTGCGCCTCGCCGTCGGCGTGGTGGTCATCCTCGCTGGCCTGCTTCTCGCTCGCGGATTCACCTTGGACCATGCGTCGCGACGGGATGAGTTCGTGCTCGGTGCTGTCAGCGGTGTGCTCAACACGTCGGTGTCGACGAACGGGCCGCCCGTGGTGTTTCTCCTGCAGGCCCGCGGCTACGAACCGCACGTCTTCCGCGGAACGATCTCCCGAGTGTTCGTGTACTCCAATGTCGTGTCGCTCACTCTGTTCGTGGTTGCCGGCAAGGTGCGCCATGATGCGGCGGTTGCGGCCGCAGCATCGGTCCCGGTCGTGCTGCTGATGCAGTGGATGGGCGCGCGGGTCGCCCCGCACGTCCAGGGTGAGAGGTTCCGCCGCCTGGTGCTCGGTCTGATGTTCGCGTCGGGTCTGAGTGCGATTGTCGCGGCCGCGACCCACTGATCACGGGCTCAGTGCCCGAACATCATCATCCACTGTTCCTTGCTGCGCGGTTTGAACACGTAATTGTTCGTCCGTACATCAGCCATCTGGGCCGCGGGCGCCTCGGAGTACCGGTGCCCCGGAAGCACAACTGTGTCATCGGGCAGACCCGCGAGGAGGGAGAGGCTCTCGTACATCTGCTCCGGGTTGCTCCCCGGCAGGTCGGTGCGTCCGCATCCGTCGAGAAAGAGCGTGTCGCCGGAGACGAGGCACCCGAGCGTGAGGAAGCACTGGCTCCCGGGTGTGTGGCCGGGTGTGTGCACCAGGGTGATGTCGATGTCGCCGACTTTCACGATGTCACCGGACTCGTGGGCGACCAGGTCCGTCTCGGCGAGGCCGGTGGTCCTGGTGACCCACGGAACCTCGTGCTTGTTGACATGGATCGGCACGGATCCCCGCTCGAGGAGGGCGGCGACACCCTCGATCGTGTGACCCATCATCGAACCCCCCACATGGTCGGCGTGGTAGTGGGTGGCGAGCACTCCCGTGACCTTCATGCCCTCGGCTTCCACCATGTCGGTCAGGTCCTGCACGGCGTATGCCGGGTCCACGAGGATGCACTCGCCGGTCCCGCGGTCCCCGATGGCATAGGTGAAGTTCACCATCTGCTGCGCCATCGGGTTTCCCTGCGCGTAGTCCCGTCCGGACAGGAGCTGGCGGAAGAACAATCGGTCTGCGGTGTTGTCGCTCACGTGGGGAAGAATAGGCGGGTGACTTCCGATTACGTGCCCCGCGCGGGTGACCGCGTCCTCGTCGGGACAACCATGCTCACCGTGGGCGCGGAGTTCGCGGATTCTCTCGAACCCGGCGACAGGGTTCTCGGCGTCGCGTCGTCCGGGAGCCTCCGGCGGATCCCGTCCGCGGTCGCCGCGATTGTCCGCGACTCGATGGACGCCGCGGTGGATGCGTTCGCCTCGATGTCGTCGATCAGTCAGGACCAGGTGACGAGGTTCTTTGACACCGCGGCAGGACTCCTCGCCGATGACGAGGTGTTCGGGCGCGTTGCTGATGCGAACAAGGCCGACGTCTCATCGGCCTCGGCTCGTTCGCGCAGCACCACGCGTCTTGTCCTCTCCGATTCCATGCGCGCGGGAATGATCGAGGCACTGCACATGTGGCGCGACAGCACCGCTTCCGAGGGAACAGGGAGTTCGGTCGACCACGACGGTTGGACCGTGACCGAGGAACGAGCGCCGCTCGGCGTGATCGGCTTCGTGTTTGAGGGTCGACCGAACGTATTTGCCGATGCCACCGGTGTGCTGCGCGGGGGGAACACGGTCGTCTTCCGCATCGGAAGCGATGCGCTGGGAACGGCGCGCGCGCTGATGGAGCACGTCGTCGAACCGGCGATCGCCGCAGCGGGACTCCCGGAGGGGTGCGTGGCGCTCCTCGATTCGCCCGAGCACGCAGCCGGCTGGGCGCTGTTCTCCGACCCCCGACTGTCGCTGGCCGTCGCGCGGGGCTCCGGACCGGCAGTCGCCGAACTGGGGGCCATCGCCCAGCAGAGCGGGATCCCCGTGAGTCTCCACGGCACCGGAGGTGCGTGGATGATCGTCGGCGCCTCGGCCGACCCTGATCGTCTCTCGCAGGTTGTCGAGCATTCGCTCGACCGGAAGGTGTGCAACACGCTCAATGTCGTTGCTGTCGTCCGCAGCCGCGCGGAGGAGCTCGTGCCCGTCGTGATGGCGAGCGCCGACCGGGCAGCAGGGCGCAGGGGACTGCGCGCCCGGGTTCATGCCGTCGGTGACGCGCTCGGCCACTGCGGGCCGGCCGAGATGATCGAGGTGCGACGCGCGGACGGCGTGCACACGGAACCGCGGGTGACCGCCGGTGCCGTCGACAGTCTCGGCCATGA
This sequence comes from Actinomycetota bacterium, assembly GCA_041180985.1. Lineage (GTDB taxonomy): Bacteria > Actinomycetota > Acidimicrobiia > Acidimicrobiales > Ilumatobacteraceae > UBA2093. The sequence goes on along the minus strand of JBEGQK010000007.1, from coordinate 585 downwards.
GTTCGAGTGGGAGGACACACCGGAGTTCCACGTCGTGCTTGTCGACGACGTCGCAGCTGCAGCAGGGTTGTTCAACGAGCACAGTCCCCAGTTCATCGTCTCGTGCGTGTCCGAGTCACCGGAGGACCACGAGACGGTGTGGAGGCAGTGCAACGCGCCGTTCGTCGGCGACGGGTTCACGCGGTGGGTTGACGGTCAGTTCGCGCTCCTGCGGCCCGAACTGGGGTTGTCCAACTGGCAGTCAGGACGGTTGTTCTCCCGGTCGGGAATCCTGAGCGGTGATTCCGGGTACACCGTGCGTCTGCGGGTGCGACAAACAGACGCGGGACTGCATCGCTGATCAGAACAGCTTCATGAACGCGTTCAACGCGCGTGACTGGCGACCCGTGCGTCGTTCGATGCGGTCGGCGAGCCGTGTCGCGAGAAGACCCACGTTGATGCCGAGCCATCGCAACGGCTCGGGTTCCCACTTCCGCGAGGTGTGACCGTTGATGGGGAGCTCCAGCACTCCCGGGTCCGCCCCGGTGATGCGCGCGGCAACGACCTGTGCCGCGAGATAACTGAGTGCGACCCCGTCGCCGACGT
>JBEGQK010000006.1:0-2885 GCA_041180985.1 Actinomycetota bacterium | reverse complement strand
GCGAGGAGACCTCGGCGCAGCGCGGGTCGATTGGTGCGAGCGCCGCGAAGCCGTCGGCCACCGAACCGCCGGCACATGCGTGCAACGCGAGAGCGGACGCGATGGCGGATGCGAGCTCCAGGTCGGGCGAAGGGCGGACGGCACCGGCGATGAGACGCCGCATCCACAGGCGTCCGGTGACGTTCAAGACAATCCCGACTGTGACCGCACCGCCGACAATCGGTGAGAAGAGGTGTCCCCGCACGGCTGAACTGGTGGCGGCGAGGAACAGCAGGAACACGAACGGAAGGGCGGTGAGCACGCGCGCCGAACGCCGCGCCTGTGCCGCAGCGACCGCGATGTCATGTTGCGTTTGCACGCGGAACCGTTCGTCGGCCACGGCGCGGTCGAGCGCAGGCGCGGACAATGAGTCCCCGTGAGTGCAGGCCCGGAGGACGCGCACGTGATGGTGGTCGCCCGTCGTTGCCGCCGCCACGGGAACCCCGGAGGCGAGGAGCCGCTGGACCTCCTCTGTCTGGGCGCATGTCGCGGGCGCGGAGATGATTGCCTGCGCTGCGGATGCCCCCGCACGCACCGACCGTGCGACGGAAGAGAGGAAAGTGACGAAGTCGGCGTGCGCGCGGGGTCGGCTCGTCGTGACGGGGGTGACCGGTGGTGCCAGACGCGCGCGTGTGCCGTGGCGGTCGCACACCTCCCACAGGAACGGGGCGATGGAGACGGCGCACACGACCATCAGCACGGCGCACGCAACTTCACTCACCGCGTGGGAGTTCGCGCATGTCGACGATCCTTCGCCTGCCGTCCCGCGACCGTTCCACGTGGACGACGACATCGATCGCCCTGTCGACGAGGTCGCGCAGCACGTGGTGGGGGAACTGGACGTTGTCGCGTAGCGCGAGCGTGACGAGACGTTTCAGTGCGTCGTCGACGGAACGGGCGTGGACGGTGGTCATGCAGCCGTCGTGACCGGACGTGAGCGCGAGGAGCATGTCGACCACCTCCCCGCCGCGCACCTCTCCCACCACCAATCGGTCGGGACGCAGCCGCATCGACGTGCGCACGAGGTGCTGTGCCGTGACTTCCCCGGCGCCGTCGACGTTCGCGGGCCGCGTCTGCAGGCGCACCATGTGCGGGTGGTCGAGACGCAGTTCGGTGGTGTCCTCGATGACGACCAGCCGTTCGCGGGACGGGACGCGGCGCACGAGCGACCCCAGCAGCGACGTCTTGCCCGATGATGTTGCCCCGCACACGACGATGTTGCGCCGTGCAGCGACATGGTCCCGCAGTTGTCTGGCGCCGGGTTCGTCGGTGAACGCGGAGAGCGGGAGCACAGAGGGGCTGAACTTGCGGATGCACACCGTGGGACCGTCGACGGCAACGGGTGGCACGACCACGCACGCACGCGAGCCGTCGGGCAGGTGGACGTCCACCACCGGCGACATGACATCCACGCGACGGCCGGAGAAACGCGTGATGCGTTCGATGACGAGCGACGCCTGCTCGCCGGTAATCGGTTCGGCAGCACGGATGCCGCGCGGACCCTCCACGAAGACCTGTCCGCCCGCCACGACCATCACCTCGTGGATCTCGTCATCCTCCATGTGTCTCTGCAGCGGACCGAGTCCGAATGCCGGTTGCGCGAGTGTGTCGGTGCCGGGCGCGGGATGGGGGTTCGCTCTCATGTCACCGGCGGCAGCTGTGGGCCGAGCAGTTCGTTGTTGCGGGCGGGCAGCACGCCGGCATCGACCGCGCGCGACACGGACGGGTCGAACGAGATCGTTGCCACCACAGGGACGTTCAGCACCGCCTCGACGTCGCGCACCGTGAGCGCGCGTCCCTGCTCGCGCACGACGATTGCCCCCGTGGGCCGCGGCATGCGGGTGGCGCGCCGCAGCGCGAGATAGCAGGCGCGCGTGACCAACCAGTTGTTGCCCGCGTTCCGCAGCTCGTCGGGGAAGTAGTGCGTGCCGGCGTCGATGATGACCGGGAAATCCCACGCACCGACCGCCTCGACGAGCGCATCCCACCGCGGCGCGCCGGTCACGAACCGCGAGCCCGGGTGTACGACCAGCAGTCCGTTCGCGATCGCTGTTCCGAGGCTGATCAGTGCATCGGCACCGGCGCCGTGCGATTCGCTGAGCCAGTCGTTCAGTCCCGGCGTGTCGGTGTCGGCCATGCCGAGCACGGCGCGTGAGTCGCCGCACATGTCGATGAGCATCGCCTTGCCGTGGTGCTCGGCCGTGGCGAGCGCGAACGATGCCGCGGTCACTGTGGTGCCGCTTCCGCCCTTCGGCGAATGGAAAATGGTGAGCACGTTGCCTCCCTGTCGTAGGGGAGCAATGTGTGGGCACACACGGTGCCGGGGAATCAGTTCACCAGGTTGTTCAGTGCGGCGCCGTTGGTCCAGCGCTCCAGGTTGTCGAGGAAGATGGCCTCGCTGCGCTGGTTGCTGGTGGTGCTGCTGCCCGAGTTGTGCGGGGTGACGATGACATTGTCCATCCCCCACAGCGGGCTGTCCTCCGGCAGCGGCTCCGTGGCGAACACGTCGAGCCCCGCACCGGCGAGATGGCCGGACCGCAGTGCCGCGACGAGCGCATCCTCGTCCACCAGTTCGCCGCGGCCCACGTTGATGAACCGCGCGCCGGTGCGCATCGCTGCGAACGCGCCTGCGTCGAACACCTGACGGGTGTCCGGCGTGAGCGGGAGTGCGGACGCCACCCAGTCCGCACGGCCGAGAACGGCGTGCAGATCCGACATGGGGAACGTGGGGCAGGGCTCGTCGCCCTTCGCGGCGCGGCGGACCGCCTCCACCTTCATGTTCATGGCGACACCGATGCGGGCGATCTCCATGCCGATCGGCCCCATCCCGATGACCGCGAGCGACG
>JBEGQK010000005.1:0-5103 GCA_041180985.1 Actinomycetota bacterium | reverse complement strand
CGACTGCCTCCGCCACTGCGGACTCGATGGCAGCGCTCTGGGGGACGTTCGGGGCGCTCATGACGTGGGAAACGCTAGCCCCGCTGCCCTTCCATGACGGGGACGATTAGCCACGCCGACGGGCGTGACTGACCTGCATGGCAATGACGGAAGCGGCCATGGCCACGTTCAGGCTCTCCGCGCGACCGGCATGGGGAATCGTCACCCACTCGTCGATCGGCTCCTCCGGCGCGAGACCGTGGGCCTCGTTGCCGAGGACCACGGCGATGGGTCCGGTGAAGGAGGCGTCGTAGATGGACCGGGCGTCAACGTGGGAGGACGTGCCGACGAGCGTCAGCCCCAGACTGCGCAGTTCATCGAGTGACCCGACCTCGCGGATGGGGACGTGGAACATCGCGCCGGCCGTGGCGCGCACCGTCTTCGGTGAGTGGACGTCGACCGTGTTCGGCGTGACGTACACACCGGAAGCCCCGGCCGCTTCCGCGGACCTGATGATCGTACCGAGGTTGCCTGGGTCGGAGATCTCGTGGGCAACCACGAACCACGTGTCCTTGCTGACCGCGGGCGACGGATGGTGAGGGATGGCGCACACCGCGAGAACGCCCTGCGGCGACACCGTGTCGTTCACCGAGTCGAACGTGCGCGCATCGAGGACGAACGGGACCACCTTGACCCCACGGGGATCGGGCTCGCCGTCGCGCAGATAGACCTCGCGAACGTCGATGCCGGCGGCAATCGCCTCCTGCAGGAGGACGTTGCCCTGCACGACGAACAAACCGGCCTCGGAACGAGCACTGCGGCGCCCGATGAGGCGCCGCAGTGTCTGAACCCGTGGGTTCGAGGATGAGAGGTTGTTCGGCCTCAGGCCAGTGCAGCCTTCGCCGAGACCACCAGGGCCGTGAACGCCTCGGCGTCGAAGACCGCGATGTCCGCGAGGATCTTGCGGTCGACTTCGATGCCCGCAGCGTTCAGACCGGCGATGAAGCGGCTGTAGCTGATGTCGTTCTGGCGGCAAGCAGCGTTGATGCGCTGGATCCACAGACGACGGAACTCGCCCTTCTTCGCGCGGCGGTCGCGGAATGCGTACTGACCGGAGTGCAGAACCTGCTCGTTCGCGGCGCGGAACGAACGGCTCTTGTTGCCGTAATAGCCCTTCGCCTGCTCGAGTACTGCGCGGTGCTTCTTGCGGGCGTGTACTGCCCTCTTGACGCGTGCCATGTGATGTGTCCTTTCCTGCGTTCCCTTGTCAGCGCTCGCCCAGCAGGCGCTTGATCTTCTTCTCGTCGGTCGAGTGGACGTCGCGGTCACCTGCAAGGCGACGCGTGCGCGTGCTCGACTTCTTCTCGAAGAGGTGCTGGCGGTTGGCCTGCTGGCGGCGCAACTTGCCCGACCCCGTCTTCTTGAACCGCTTGGCCGCGGTCTTGCTTGTCTTCATCTTTGGCATCTCGTGTTCCTTTACTGCTCGTCGGCTGCGGGAACGGGGCTCTCGGCCCCGGCCGCTTCCTTGTCTGACGACTTTTCTTCCTTGTCCTGAGACTTCTTCGGCGCTGCCTTCTTGTCGGGAGAGAGAACCATGGTCATGTTGCGTCCCTCGAGACGGGCCTGGGTCTCCACCTTGGCCATGTCGCCGAGTTGCTCCAGCACCGCATCGAGGATCCGTGAACCCAACTCCGGGTGAGCCATCTCGCGGCCCCGGAACTGGAGGGTGACCTTCACCTTGTGACCGTCGGCAAGGAAATCGTGCATGTGACGGACCTTCGTGTCGAAGTCCCCCTTGCCGATCTTCGGACGGAACTTCACCTCTTTGACGGTGACGTGGCTCGTCTTCTTCCGGGATTCCTTTGCCTTCTGCGCCTCTTCGTACTTGAACTTGCCGTAATCCATGATGCGGCACACCGGCGGATTCGCCTGTGATGCCACCTCCACGAGATCGAGATCGAGTTCGCGCGCCAACGTCAATGCGTCTGCGGTGCTGCGAATGCCGACCTGGCTTCCGTCCGGTCCGATGAGTCGCACCTCGCGCGCACGTATGCGTTCGTTGTAGCGAGGTTCGTTCTGCGGCGTAGCTATGACCGTTTACTCCTGTGCAATGGGCTTTGCCCTCCTCTATGTCTTCCGCCGTGGCGGCTTTGCGCACATACGGCAAAGCAGACATAGAGCGACAGTGTCGCTCGCCTTCTCGACCCGGTTCACTCCGGCATCCGGCGGACCGGTTGCTCCTGTGGCCAGGTGGGGGCCGTGACCCCACTTCGCGTGTATGACGAAAGATAGGGTACCGCCCGATGAGCGAGGACAACACCATTCCCGAAGAGCTAGAAGCGGCACTTGCCGAGTCCAGGGAGCGCCTGGCGGAGGCCCCCGCCGACATGGTCGTGGCCAACCACGCCATGGGTCTCTACGAACTGGCAGCCATTCACCTGACATCCCAGCCGCCGCGGCTCCCCGAGGCCGCGCTGGCCATCGACGCCGTTGCCTGTCTGGTGGACGGGCTCGGGGAACGTCTGGGCGAGCACCACGAGATCCTTGCGACCGCCCTGGCCACCATCCGGATGGCCTACGTGGATCTCGCCCGCAAGCCGGGCTAGATCCGGACGATCTCCACGGCCTCCATGCGGGCAACGTGGAAACGGGTCCCGAACGACACCCTCACCCCGGTCTCGATGAACCGCGAACCATCGGCAATCGAGACGCAGTGGAACGGCCACGACTGACCGTCGTCACCCGTGACCACGCCGAGGCCGGCGGCATCGTCGAAGCTCTCGATCACACCCGTGTGCTGCATCGTCAGTGGATGATCTTCGAGATCGGTATCTCGAGCAGGTCGGACGCACCGGCATCAATGAGAGCCGGGATCAACGTGTTGATGCCCGTCTTCGGCACGACCGACTCGATGGCAAGGTCACCCGAGGCGAGTCGCGCCACCGTCGGCGACTTTGCGGCGGGCAGCAGTGCGAGCACCGCATCCATCTGCTTCTCGCTGACGTTCAGCTTCAGGAGAACCTTGCCCCGCGCCTCGAGGGTGCCGGTGAGCAGCGTCATGATCTGCTCCATGGCGTGGCGCTTCACCGGATCCTCCCACGAGGACTTGTTGGCGACGAGCTCGGTGTAACTGGTCAGCATCGTGTCGATGATGCGCAGACCCGCAGCCCTCAGCGCGCGGCCGGTCTCGGTGATGTCGACCACACAGTCGGCGATGTCGGGGATCTTCGCCTCGCTCGCGCCGTAGCTGAGGCGGATGTCGGCCTTCACGCCGCGCTCCGCGAAGTATCGACGGGTCATCTCGGGGTACTCGGTGGTCACGCGGACGCCGTCACCGAGGTCGGCCACGGACTGTGCGGCCGAATCGTTCGCGACGGCAACAATCACGCGAACCGGCTGGGATGTCGCCTTCGAGTACTTCAGCTCGCCGAGGCTGACCACGTCGCTGTTGGTCTCCTCGATCCAGTCGCGACCGGTGATGCCGAGGTCGAAGAGCCCCTCCGACACGTACATCGGGATCTCCTGGGGGCGCAGGATGCGCACGTCGTCGATGCGGGGGTCGTCGATTGTGGCCTTGTAGTCGACCGCGGACGACCGGGTCACGGAGAGATCGGCCGCCTCGAACAGGTCGAACGTGGCCTTCTCGAGAGAACCCTTGGGGAGAACGAGCTTCAGCACCCCGTCAGGCTAGCGAGCAGTGCTCAGTGGTCGGTCGGGGTTTGATTGAGCAACGCCACCGCATGCGGGAGAACGTCGATCACCGCATTGAGCTGCTCCACGCACCCCTTCGGCGACCCCGGGGTGTTGATGACGACACAGCCACCGACGATGCCCGCGATGCCCCGGGACAGTCGACCGAGCGGGCTGACTGCGCGCATCGCCTCTGCGAGACCGGGGGCTTCCCGGTCGATGACCTGACACGTGCCTTCGGGAGTCTCGTCGCGCGGGGCGAATCCCGTTCCCCCTGTGGTGACGACAACGCCTGCAAAGCCCGTGGACATCTCCCGCAGCGCCGCAGCGACAACCGATGCCCCGTCGGGGCACACGCGCACCTCGACGACCTCGACACCGAACGAGGAGAGCGCGGCCGCGAGTGCGGGGCCGGAGAGATCCTCACGGACACCATGATGCACGCCGTCGCTGACGGTGAGAACCTTCGCCTCGAATGCCGACATGACCGACAGGGTACCTATCCGAGACCCAGGGGGAACTCTGACTTGAGGCCCCTGATCCAGTCGGCCGCTGACATCGCTGCCCTTCCCTCCGGTTGCACACGCAGCAGACGCACGGCACCGTCGGGCGTTCCGACAACCCCGTCGCCGTCCATCAATGATTGCCCGGGAGACCGACCAGCGTTCTCTGCCCGGAGAACACGCAGCCTCGTCCCATTGACGAAGGTGTGTGCGGTCACTGCGCGGACGCGACGCAGTGTGAGATCCGTCGGCTCGGTCCAGTCGATGAGCGCGTCAGCCGCAGTGATCTTCTGCGCGTAGGTCGACTCGCCCGCCTGCTCGACCGGATCCGGAAGGTCGCCCGCGAGAACCTCGCACATCAACGACGCCCCCATCAAGGCGAGACGTTCCGTCAGTTCCGCCGCGTTCTCGGTACCGGAGATCGGCGTGGACCGGCGCGCGTACACGGCACCGGTGTCGAGTCCCTGCTCCATCTTCATGATGCACACACCCGTCTCGGCGTCCCCCGCGAGGATGGCCCGCTCCACCGGTGCCGCACCACGCCATCTGGGCAGCAGAGAAAAGTGGACGTTCACCATGGGCATCAAGGCGAGGATGTCGACGGGGATGATCCGGCCGTAGGCCACGACGACGGCGACCGTGTGGGGCGATGCATCAAGAGTGCGCAGGTCGTCGAGTCTGTCGGTCACGGCGAGTCCCAGTTCGAGTGCCCGGGCCTTGACGGGACTCGGCGACACCGATCCGCCGCGCCCGCGACGGGTGTCGGCCCGGGACACGACGAGTGCAACCGGGTGTCCGGCGGCCACGATGGCATCGAGAACAGCGACCGCGGCAACGGGTGTGCCGAGAAATACGACTGGTCTCTTGTCCGGCACGCCGGCCTACTTCAGTGCGATGTGGCGTGTCTCACCGCGGGGCAGGTCGCCGTCGG
>JBEGQK010000004.1:0-4613 GCA_041180985.1 Actinomycetota bacterium | reverse complement strand
ACCTCGGCGGTCTGCACGAGTGACTCGGTCATGGTGACCGCGGAGCCGTCGTAACCGCGCATCGTGATGCCGGCGAGGGAACCGGCGGCGTCCGCATCGAGCACTGCGACCTGGCCGCGTGAACCCGGGTTCGACGGGTCCACCGCAGCCTCGCCGTCGAGACGCACGAACGACACAGTCTCCTCCACCACTCCGTACGGTTCGCTCGCCACCACGAAACGGTCCTCGGCGATGCCGACGTAGCAACCCTGGCCGCTCCCGAAGAGGGCCACGTGCAACTGTGCGGGGTCATCGGCGGCGCAGTACCCGATCGCCACGGACCCCTCGAACTCCGACACTGTCGCACGGAACGCGTCGGCCGTGGCGAGCCCGTTGGCGCGGTGACGGTCGACCAGCGCGGGGATCACCTTCGCGTCCGTGGTGATGGGGTCGGCGAAGCGCAGGTTGTGACGGGTGCGCAGGTCGACATGGTTGTCGACGTCGCCGTTCAGCACCGCGACGGAGACGTACGGGTTCGCGCCGCCGACCTCCTCACCGTTCACGGGGTGGGCGTTCGGCTCACTGATGATGCCCACACTCGCCCACCTGGTGTGACCGAGGACGGTGACGCGCGCACCCGGCACGGCGACCGCGGCGCGCAGGATGTCATCGGCGGCGATTGCGGCGCGCATGTTGCGCGTGTTGTCACCCAGCTCGCCGATCTCCGCGGCTGCCTTGTAGACGAAGACCAGGTTCCCGGCAGCGGACCTCACGCTGTTGTTCGTGAACAGCGGGTCGCCGGAGCGGGCAGTGATCTGTCCCGACCACTGAGACATGACGGTGGACAAGTTGGCACCCCACACGATGACGCTGAGGCCGGCCGAGTCTCGTCCGCGAACTTCCATGCGGTCGATCGCCGAGAGGGCCTGCTGGACCGAGAGGTAGGCGTGGAGCATCCCCGGTGCGGTGCCACGGCCGGCGAGAGCGTGCACGGCATCGGCCGTGCGCAGACGGTCGCGCCTGATGGACCACGATGCGTCGCGTACGGCCGACACGCGGGAAGCGGCGGCGTCGAGGGCGGCGGCCGGGCCGTGCATGGAGTCGAGGGACGCCTCGACCGTGTCCATCAGCGCATCAATCCGGTCGAGACGCGAGACGATGTCGGCAGCCAGGCTCATGTTGCCGGCGGTCAGTTCGATGCCGGCGTCACCGCGCAGCAGGTGGTCGGCGTCGGCCAGGGGTGCCGCCACCCTCTCCGGGTCGGACCCGGCGGACACCGCGGCATCCAGAAGGGCGAGGATCTCGGCGGCCGTGGGAACGGCGCGTGTGCGCGGCCGGGACACGATGCCGATGATGCCGCACATGGGGAAGACCTTACTGACCGCGGGGAACCGCGTCAGCGGGACCCTTCGATTTGACCGCCGAACCTGGCGATGAGCGCGGATGCCAGTTCGCCGGCAACGGAGAGGGCGACGGAATCCTGCGCGGCCTCCACCATCACGCGAACGAGCGGCTCGGTACCCGACGCGCGCACGAGGATGCGGCCGTCATCACCGAGACGCGACTCGCACGCCTCCATCTCCGCCTCGATCTCGGCAGCGGGGTTGGACACGCGCTCGTTGGTGCGGATGTTGACGAGCACCTGCGGGTACGACGACATCACCGTTGCCGCATCGGCGAGCGAACGGGACGTCCGCTTCAGCGCTTCCAGCAGAAGCACCGCAGCAAGGAGGCCGTCCCCCGTGGTCGCGTGCGCGCGGTGCACGATGTGCCCGCTCTGTTCGCCACCGAGCACGAAGTCGTGCTCCTCGAGGGCCGAGAGGACACTGCGGTCACCGACGGGGGTGACGACGACATCGACGCCTGCGTCCCTCATCGCGCGGTGGAAACCGATGTTGGTCATCACCGTGACGGCGACACCCTTGTTGCGCAGCAGACCGCGTTCGGCCAGGTCCACCGCGGCAATCGCAATCAGGTGGTCGCCGTCCACGATCTCACCGTTGGCGTCGACAGCGATCAAGCGGTCGCCGTCACCGTCGAACGCGATGCCCAGGTCGGCACCCGACGACACGACGCGTGCCGCGAGCGGCGCGGGCACGGTCGCACCGCACCCGTCGTTGATGTTCCGGCCGTTCGGTTCGGTGTTCATGGTGACCACGACGGCACCCAGTGCCTCCAGCACCCGCGGCGCCACGTCGTGCATCGCGCCGTTCGCGCAGTCGATCACCACGTGCATCCGGGCGAGTGACCCGGGACCGACGACGCCCGTGCGGTGCTCCACGTACTCCTCCACCATCGCAGTGGCGTCGTGAACAGCACCGAGGGCGACAGCAGGGCGCTCCGTGGACAGCGCGTGCCACTCCCTCTCGATCTCGATCTGCTGGGCGTCGGTCAGCTTGGTGCCACCCGCGGCAAAGACCTTCACGCCGTTGTCCGTCCACGGGTTGTGGGAGGCGGTCAGTGCGATTGCGACGTGGCCGTGGCGTTCGGATGCGAACGCGATGGCCGGCGTCGGGGCAACGCCCAGAAGGTGCACCGCCACGCCCTCGGCGGCGAGACCGTCGACGACGGCACGCTCGAGTGCTTCCCCGCTCTCGCGCGTGTCGCGGCCCACGATGACCGCGGAGGGCGACAGGACACGGGCCACGGCGCGTGCGAGGTCGCGCACGCTCTCCGTGGTGAGTTCCTCCAGGGCAACGCCACGGACACCGTCAGTGCCGAAGTGAAGCATGATCGTGAATGCCCTGCGCCGTGCGCAGGACCAGCATCAACGCTTGGTGAACTGGGGCGCCTTGCGCGCCTTCTTGAGGCCGTACTTCTTGGTCTCCTTGCGACGTGCGTCGCGGGTGAGAAGACCGGCCTTCTTCAGGACAGAGCGCGACTCGGGGTCGAGCTCGACGAGGGAGCGGGCGATCGCCATGCGCAGTGCGCCGGCCTGGCCGGTGACGCCGCCACCGTAGATGTTCGCCGTGATGTCGTACGAGGTCTCGCGCGAGGTGACGCGCAGTGCCTCGGTGACGACCATCCGCTGCGTTGCGGTGGTGAAGTACGCCTCGATGGGCTTGCCGTTGACGACGATCTTTCCGCTGCCCGCGCGCAGGATGGCGCGTGCCACCGCTTCCTTGCGGCGGCCGGTGGTCTGGGTGAGAGGTGCGTTTGCCATTGCTGTTCTTCTTTTCTTGATCAGCGCTTCGCGTTGAGATCGAGGACGACGGGCTTCTGTGCTGCGTGCGGGTGGTCGGCACCTGCGTACACGTTCAGCTTCTTGATCATCTGGCGGCCGAGCGGCCCCTTCGGCAGCATGCCCGCGACCGAGCGAGCGATCGCATCGGCGGGCTTGCGGTTGAGGAGGTTCTGGTAGGTCTCGCTCTTCAGACCACCCGGGTAGCCGGAGTAGGTGTACACCATGCTCTTGTCGGCCTTGCCCTTGGTCATGACGATCTTCGATGCGTTGATGATGATGACATGGTCACCCATGTCCATGTGCGGGGCGAAGACCGGCTTGTGCTTGCCGCGCAGGATGCGGGCGACTTCGGTGCAGAGGCGGCCGAGCACCATGCCATCGGCGTCGATGACGTGCCAGGCGCGCTGGATCTCGCTTGCTTTCGGTGAGTATGTACGCATGAGACTTTCCTTTGTGGGGGTCGCCGACCGACCGCCATGGCCCTCAAACAGGGACTTGGGAAGGATACGGGCGGATTTGCCCCTGTTCCAACGCCCCTAGGGGTGGACACGGGTGCCGTCGTAGCCCACTTCCCACAGGGTCAGGCCCTGCGGTGGGGCCAGATGGGGGGCGAGGGACCTGTCCTTCGAGAGGATCACGAACCGCGTGTCCGACGGGGGCCGGCGGCGCAGGCCCACCTCCACGAGGAACCCGGTGATCGACCGGACCATCTGGTGGCAGAACGCATTGGCCCTGATGTCGAAAGTGAGGGTGCCGTCACCGTTGTCGGTCCACTTCGCGGCCATCACGTACCGCTTCATGCTGACGGGGGGCTGGCCGGGCACCGGGTCGGGCCTGCGGCAGAAGCTGGTGAAATCCTGCTCCCCCATCAGTGCGTCGCAAGCCAGGTTCATGAGCGGCACCGAGAGGGGCTGCCACACGTGCCACGCGCGGTCGACCAGCATCGGATCCGGTGTCGGCGTGTTCAGCACCACGTACCTGTAGTGGCGCCACGTGGCCGAGAAGCGCGCGTCGAAGTCGTCAGCCACCCACTCGGCCGAGCGGACCGAGATGTTCGGCTTGCACATGCCGTTCACGCTGCGCACGAGGTTCTCGAGGTCCGTGTCCGCCGGGATGTCACAACTGATCACCTGACCGCGACCATGGACCCCCGCATCGGTCCGCCCTGCAATGGAGAGTTCCACCTGGTGACGTGCGACCGTGCTGATCGCGCGCGTGAGTTCACCCTCGACGGTGAACACGCCCTCGTTGTGGGCGAACCCCTTGAACGGCGAACCGACGTAGCTGACAACGAAACGAGCCCGCCGTGTGGCGGGCCCGTTCGGTAGTGCTTGTTCCGGCGTGCTCACCGGCGGTCGACTCAGACCAGTTCGATGCGCGCAACCGGTGCGGCGTCGCCCTGGCGGGTCCCGAGCTTGAGGATGCGGGTGTAGCCACCGTTGCGTGCGAG
>JBEGQK010000003.1:0-9947 GCA_041180985.1 Actinomycetota bacterium | reverse complement strand
GGTTCACGAGGATCGACTGGTCGGGGTCGTCGGTCTTCGGGAAGAGCTGGTTGAACTTCTCCGACGTGATGCCGGCGTTGAACCAACGGTTGTCGAAGTTCGGGTAGCTCGCCATCGCGAGAATCTCACCCGTGTCATGGTTCAGGACGACGCTCGAGCCCGCCGGGGCCTTGTACAGGTTGATCAACGGGTAGGCGGGGTCGGGTTCGCCGAATTTCAGGATGGTGGGTGCCTCCGTGTGGCGCCGCGCGTCCAGCTCGGTGAACAGGGCCTGCTCGGTGAACTGCTGCATGTCGATGTCGATGGACAACTGGATGTCGTTCCCCGGGACCGCCTCCTGGCGGGAGAGCTGACGGAGGATGCGGCCGCGCGAGTCCACCTCGTACTTCACGAATCCGGGCTTGCCCCGCAGGTCGTTCTCGTACATCTGCTCGACGCCGAAGCGACCGATGCGCGAGTCAGGGTCGTAACCGAGCGTCTTGTAATACGTCGCGGCGGTCTTGCTGTCGGGGATCGCGCCGAGGAAACCGATGACGTGACTGGCGATCGGTGCGTACGGGTACTCGCGTCTCCAGTCCTCGCGGACATCGACCCCCGGGTAGTCCTCGCTCCGCTCGCGCAGGAACGTCGCGAGCTGCTCGGAGACGTCCTCCTTCAGGGGCAACGGCTGCAACTGGTCGTAGCGCTTCGACAACCAGCGGTCCTCGAGCGCGTTCACCGGCATCCCGAGCGCACCGCTCAGGCGGTCCCACATCTGCTGGCGGTCGAGCGACTTCGCGATGATGGCGCGGTCGATGGTGATCGTGAGGATGCGCTCGTTGTCGGCCACGATGCGCCCCTTCACGTCGAAGATGCGGCCGCGCTCGGGTGTCAACCGCACCGTCCGCGTGCGGACCTCCGAGACCCGGTCCTGGAGACCCTTCGAGTCGATGGCCTGCAGGAACCACAGACGCACCGTGAGGAGCGACGCAAGCGCGATGGACACCGAGACGAGGACCGAGAGACGCGAGATGTTGCGGTCACGCGCCATCAGCGGACGACCCTCGGTTCACTCAGCGCCCACCTGCACACGCGCTCGAACGGCAGGCTGAACGCGGCATTGAAGACGGCGACCACGACCGCGACGCCGATGACACGGAACGTCAGCACGCCCTCGACGCCGACGACGGTCAGTGCGATCGGCATCAGGATCATCCCCACGGCACTGGCGCCGGCCGCAAGTACCATCTGTGACCACCAGTTGGGCTCGTGCACGAAGCGGTGGGCGTACCCGGCGAGGTACCCGACTGCTGCGAACACGGCCGCCCCGACACCCATCGGGGTGGTCAGCACCATGTCGTACATGAGACCGATCATGAACCCCGCTGCTGCGCCCGTCTCGGAACCCCGGGCAAGACCGCTGCTGGCCGCGAGGAGCAGCATGACCTGCAGGCAGACCCCGAACGGCCTCATGTCGTTCAGGATCGTCGTCTGGAAACTCAGCACGACGAGCCCGACGAGGAAGAGCCGGAAGTAGCGGTTCTCCGCCAGGTCGATGAGACGGTCGATCACGGCGCGCTCACCTTCTCGGTGGAGGGCTGGTACAGCAGGACGCGGATGAAGTTCAGCGCATCGAGGTTCGCCGAGATCTTCACCTCCAGCAACGGGCCGAGCGTGCCCGACCGCTTGATGACGCGCGAGACGGTCCCGATCACGATGTCGGGCGGGGCGAGCGACGACGCACCGCCGGCGGTGATGACAGGTGAGCCGACGTTGACCTCGCCGAAGCGGGGCTGGTTCTCCACGAAGCGAATGATCGGTGCCTTCGAGATGCCGCGGCCTTCCAGAGCGCCGGTCTCCCGCAACGGCAGGTTCGCGCCCGCGGGCACGGTGATCTCCGATTGGTTCGCCGTGCCGGGCTTGTTGATGTCACCCGTCCCCGTGGGAGCCACGACCGTTGCGTTCGGGGACGTGGACTGTGACGGGTTGGTGACGGTCGGCGGCAGGGTCGAACCGGGCGTGAAGCCGGGGATGCCGGCCGTGGTGGTGGTCTTCGGGATCGTCGTGGTGGTCGTGGTGGAGGTGGTGGTGCTCTGGTCGACCGTGATGTCGGGTGCGCCGGGCACCGTCGTGGTGGTGGGGGGCGTGTTGACCACCTTCACCGCGAGCGAGTAGCTCGGGTCGGTCAGCAACATGACCACGGAGCGGCCGTCGAAGACGTCGGTGACCTTGCCGATGAGCCCGGCCGCGTTCAGCACAGGCATCCCCACGCGTATGCCGCATTCGCTGCCGCGGTTGATCTCCACCGTCTGGGCGAAGTTCGACGGCGACTGGCCCACCACCTGGGCGGAGCACGAGTTGATGCCCGCGAGGGTAGGCAAGCCGTTGAGCGCGAGAAGCTCCTGCGCCTCGCGCACGCTCGCCACCGCGCCGATCTTTGCGCCCTCCCCGTAGGCGACGAGGTCCTTCAGTCTGCGGTTCTCCTCGACGACATCGGTGTAGTTGGTGATGCCGTGCCATGCATTCTCGACCGGTCGCACCACGACGCGCGTGACGCTCTCCACCGGGCGGAACACGGTGCCAAAGACCGATCTCAGCCCGTTGACGGAACCGCTGCCGCGGAGGTCGAGCGTGACGAGCATGATCGAGGAGAGAACAAGCAGCAGGATGATCCTGCGTCGGGTGAAGGTGTTGCCCGCCATGGGGAACCGCTTACTGAACGTCGAGTCCCGGTGAGGACATCATCCCGCGCATCGCCTCGATGTTCTCGAGGGCGCGACCCGACCCGATGGCAACGGCGTACAGCGGGTCCGGTGCGACGTAACACGGCATGCCTGTCTCGTGCGAGATGCGCTGGGTGAAACCGGTCAGCAGTGCGCCACCACCGGAGAGACAGACGCCGCGGTCCATGATGTCGGCTGCCAGTTCAGGCGGCGTGCGGTCGAGGGTGGACTTCACCGAATCAATGATGGCAGTCACCGGCTCGGCGATGGCTTCACGCACGTTCTCGCTGGTCAACTCGATCGTCCTCGGGAGACCGGTGACCGTGTCGCGGCCCCCGACGTCGGCGGTGAGTTCGTGGGCCAGGGGCCAGGCCGACGCCATCTGGATCTTGATGTCCTCCGCGGTGTTGATGCCGATGTCGAGCGCGAACTGCGTGCGCACGTAGGCGACGATCGCCTCGTCGAGTTCGTCGCCGGCGACGCGCACGGACTGTGCCACGACGATGCCACCGAGCGAGATGACGGCCACCTCCGTAGTGCCGCCGCCGATGTCCACGATCATGTTGCCGCTCGGTTCGTGCACCGGCAGGTCCGCACCGATTGCTGCGGCCATGGGCTCCTCGATGATGTGCACGGGCCGGCGCGCGCCCGCGTACTCGGCGGCGTCCTGCACGGCGCGCTGCTCCACGCCGGTGATGCCCGACGGCACGCAGATGACCATACGCGGCTTGCTCCAGCGGCTGGTGGAGATGCGCTGGATGAAGTAGCGCAGCATCTTCTCGCACACGTCGAAGTCGGCGATGACCCCGTCCTTCAGGGGCCTGATCGCCTGGATGTGCTTCGGGGTGCGCCCGACCATGCGCTTGGCATCGAGACCCACCGCGACGGGCCGCCCGTCACGGGTGTCGATGGCAACTACCGACGGCTCGTTCAGCACCACGCCCTGGCCCTTCACGTAGACAAGTGTGTTCGCGGTACCGAGGTCGATCGCGATGTCGCGACCAATGGCAAGCGGGTTGTTGCGGCTCATGACGGAAAGTCCACCGCACACGCGTCCTGCGTGTGCGTCGGTACTGGAATGGTAATGACCCGAGACCTACAGGGAGGGGAAGAAGATCTTCAGCTCGCGGGCCGCCGATTCCGCCGAATCGCTGCCGTGGACGAGGTTCTCGGTGAACAACGTGCCGAAATCCCCGCGGATCGTGCCGGGAGCGGCCTTTGCCGGGTTCGTGGTGCCCATCATGGAACGCACGATCTCCCAGGTGTCCTCCGGGCCCTCGACGGCCAGCGCCACCACGGGACCGCGGCCCATGAACGCCACCAGTTCGCCGTAGAAGCCCTTGCCCACATGCTCTTCGTAATGGCGGGCGAGGATGTCGGCGTCGAGGGTGCGCAGCTCCATGCCGACGAGCCTCAGACCCTTCTGCTCGAACCGGGTCAGGATGGCTCCGACGAGACCGCGCTCGACGGCATCTGGCTTCAGGAGAACGAGGGTGCGTGTTGACATGGGTCAAAGGCTACGGGCGAACCCGCGGGAGTCCCCGTTTTCGCGTGTCTCGGCCCGTTTTCGGCGCGGATTCAGGGCAGAACGCGGCGGAGATGGGTGCGGGCGGCCCCCACCACGTACAGCGACCCGGCGATGAGGACGGCGTCCTCGGCTGTGGCATCAGCGAGTGCCCTGTCACAGGCCTGCTCCACCGTGGCCACCGTCGAGACGTCATCGCACCCGAGCGCCCTCGCCGCGGCGGCAATCACGTCACCCGGGACGGCACGTGGTGACGGTGCGGTCGTGCAGATGAGAACGTCGAAGTCATCGGCTCTCAGTGCGGCGAGGGTCTCGTTCACGTCACGGCCCGAGAGAGCACCGACGATCAGGATGCGGCGACCGACCGGGTCGAAATCCTCGAAGAACACCTGGGCGCACACGTCGGCGCCGGCAGCATTGTGTGCGCCGTCGAGAATCACCAACGGCTGGTGACCGATCACCTCGAAACGACCGGGCATCGTGACGTTGGCGAAGGCCTCGGACACGACTTCGTGGTCGAGCACCGTGCCGAAGAACTCCTCGACCGCGACGAGTGCGACGGAGGCATTGAGTCCCTGGTGCGCACCGTGGAGAGCGAGGAAGAGGTCCTGGTAATCAGCACGCGGAGTGCGGACGTGCAGTTGGCGTCCGCCGAGAGCGAGATGGTTGTCAAGCACGTCGAAATCCTCGCCGCGGTGGAGCGCGCCCGAGTTCGGCTCTGCATCGAAGATCGGCCACAGGTCGCGGCGCGACTCTCCGATCACGGCGACACAATCCGATTTGATGATGCCGGCCTTCTCCCGCGCGATGTGCTCCACGGTGGGCCCGGCGAACTCGGTGTGGTCGAGTGCGATGTTCGTGATGACGGAGACGTCCGGGCGCACCACGTTCGTTGCATCCCAACGGCCGAGCATGCCGACCTCGATGACGGCGACGTCAACGGCGCAGTCGGAGAAGTGCCTGAAGGCGGCGGCCGTCACGATCTCGAAATAGCTGGGGCGGACGCCCGAGATGACCTCGGCATCGGCCACCGCCGCGACGGCGTCCGCGAAGTCCTGCTCCCCCACGTTCTCGCAGTCCACCTGGACGCGCTCGCAGATGTGCTCGAGGTGCGGGCTGCTGTAGGTGCCCACCTTCAGTCCGTGTGACATCAACAAGCGGGTGATGATCTGGGTGGTCGAGCCCTTGCCGTTCGTCCCGGTGACGTGCACGACCCGGTAGTCGAACTGCGGGTCCCCGAGAACCGAGAGGAGGCGTTCGATCTTCTCGGTGGAGGGAGAGTCCACCCGGCCGGTCTTCTCGTACGACGCATGCTCGTCGAGGTAGGTCAGGGCGTCGTGGAACTTCACGTGTGCGTCAGCTGGCGGCGCGGCGCTTGGGTGCCGTGCGCGACGTTCGCGGCACGAGCTCTGCCGGCGTGCGGTTGTTCACGCAGTCCGCGTCGATGACGATGCGGCCGATGTCGGTGCGGCCGGGCACCTCGTACATCACGTCGAGGAGGGTCTCCTCGAGAATTGCGCGCAGACCGCGCGCGCCGGTGCCGCGCTTCAGTGCGAGGTCGGCGATGGCACCGAGTGCATCCGGCGTGATCTCGAGTTCGACGTCATCGAACTCGAAGATCTTCATGTACTGCTTGACGAGGGCGTTCTTCGGTTCGGTGAGGATCGACATGAGAGCCGGGCGATCGAGAGCGTGAACGGCACCGACCATGGGCAGTCGACCGATGAACTCGGGGATCATGCCGAACTTCAGCAGGTCCTCGGGAAGCACCTGTGCAAACAGCTCGCCCGGGTCCTTCTCGTCCTTCGACATGACGGTCGCGTGGAAGCCGACGCCCTTGCGGCCGATGCGGTTCTCGATGATCTGCTCGAGGCCGGCGAATGCGCCGCCGCAGATGAACAGCACGTTGGTGGTGTCGATCTGGATGAACTCCTGGTGCGGGTGCTTGCGGCCGCCCTGCGGCGGCACCGATGCCACGGTCCCCTCGAGGATCTTCAGGAGCGCCTGCTGAACACCCTCGCCCGACACGTCGCGCGTGATGCTGGGGTTCTCGGCCTTGCGCGCGACCTTGTCGATCTCGTCGATGTAGACGATGCCCTGTTCCGCCTTCTTCACGTCGAAGTCGGCCGCCTGCAGCAGCTTGAGGAGGATGTTCTCGACATCCTCGCCCACGTACCCGGCCTCGGTGAGCGCCGTGGCGTCCGCAACCGCGAACGGCACGTTCAGCATGCGCGCGAGCGTCTGCGCGAGGTGGGTCTTGCCGCAGCCCGTGGGGCCGAGCAGGAGGATGTTCGACTTCTGGAGCTCCACTTCGTCCCGGCGCAGTCCGGTGGACTGCTGCATGTGCTGGAGCCGGCGGTAGTGGTGGAACACGGCCACCGACAGGACCTTCTTCGCCTGCTCCTGGCCGACGACGTACTCGTCGAGGAACGCACGCGTCTCGGTGGGGGTGGGCAGCGAGTCGAGCCGGACGTCGGAGCGGTCGCCGACCTCTTCCTCGATGATCTCGTTGCAGAGCTCGATGCACTCGTCGCAGATGTACACGCCGGGGCCAGCGATGAGCTTCTTGACCTGCTTCTGCGACTTGCCGCAGAACGAGCACTTCAACAACTCGCCTGTGTCACCAAATTTGGCCACGAAGTGCTCCTGCGTTCCGGTTGGGTCGCGTCAGCGGATCGGACCGGTGCGGTCCGCCAGATGGCGCGATGAAATGACATCATCGATGATGCCATACGCAAGGGCCTCATTTGCTTCCAATACGAAGTCTCGGTCCGTGTCGTTGTGGATGCGCTCGAGGGGCTGGCCCGTGTGGTTGGCCAGGATTTCCTCCAGGAGCTCGCGCATGCGGAGGATCTCGTTGGCCGCGATCTCGAGGTCGGTGACCTGGCCGTAGCCCACCTGGCCGTAGGGCTGGTGGAGCAGCACTCGGCTGTGCGGCAGGGCCAGGCGCTTGCCCTTGGTGCCCGCGGCCAGCAGGACGGCCGCGGCGGAGGCGGCCTGACCGAGGCAGATCGTGGCGATGTCGTTCTTGATGAACTGCATGGTGTCGTAGATCGCGAACAGGGCCGTGATGTCACCACCGGGGCTGTTGATGTAGATGTTGATGTCCCGGTCGGGGTTCTCGGACTCGAGGTGGATCAGCTGGGCACAGATGAGGTTCGCGATGGTGTCATCGATCGGGGTGCCGAGGAAGATGATGTTCTCCTTCAGCAGACGGCTGAAGAGGTCGTACGTGCGCTCCCCGCGGCTCGTCGTCTCGGTGACGTTCGGAACGTAGTAGTTCTGGAAGTTCACTCTGCATCCTCGTGGTCGTGGTCACCATGATCATGGTCACCGTGGTGGTGGTCGGCCTCGGAGTGACCGAGGACCTTCTCGGAGTCGAGTGTTGCACCGTTCTGGTCCACGTAGGTGGCATTGTGCAGCAACCAGTCGAGGGCCTTGGACTTGCGGATCTGGGAGGACAGGTCCGTGATGGCGTCATTCTGCTCGTAGGCCTTGCGGACCTTCGCGACCTTCTCGTTCACCTGCACGGCAATCGCCTGGAACTCGGCCTCGATGTCGTCGTCGGTGGTCTCGATCCCCTGGGCCGTGGCGACGGCACGGAGGGCGAGGTCGACCTTGACGGCCTTCTCGGACTGGATCTTCAGGCCCTCGATGAACGACGCGGTGTCCTGGCCGGTGGCGGACAGCCACTGGTCGAGCGCGATGCCCTGCTGCTGGAACTGCTGCACCGTGTTCTGCACGCGGGCCTGCAGGTCGCCCTGCACCATCGACTCGGGTGCGTCGATGTCGACCAGCGCCGCGAGCGCGTCGGTGACGCGGTCAACGACCGTGCGGCGCATCGTATTGAGGCGCATCTCCTCGAGACGCTCGCGGAGGGCACCCTTCCACGCATCGACGGTCTCGTGCTCGGCGATGTTGTCCTTCACCCACTCGTCGGTGAGTTCGGGAAGCTTGAGCGTCTGCACCTTGTTCACGCTGACCTTGAACTGCGCGGGCTCCTCGGTGCCGTTCGGCGTGTCGGTGAAGGACAGCTGGTCGCCCTTCTTCACCCCGGTCAGCTGGTCGTCGAAGCCGGGCGCGACCCAGCCGCGACCGATCTCGTAGGTCCATTCGTCCACGTTCAGACCGGGAACGGGCTCGCCGTCGCGGCTGCCCTCGAGGTCGATGATGACGTAGTCGCCGACCTTCGACAGGTCCTCGCTCTCGACGAGGTCGCCGTGGCGGCGCAGCTCGGACTCGACGGCCTCGTTGAACTCGTCGTCCGACATGTCGGGGCTGACGAGTTCGACCCGCAGTCCGTTGTAGCCGGGGACGGTGATCTCCGGGCGCACCTCGCACGTTGCCTCGAACTTCACCGGGCCTGACTCCGCGCCGTCGACGATGTCCACCTGCGGCGTGGCGATCAGGTCGACGTCGTGCTCGCGCACCGCCTGCGTGAGGTACTGCGGGATGGCGTCGTTCAGTGCCTGGCCGCGCGCGGCGTCGATGCCGATGCGCGCCTCGAGCACCTTGCGCGGTGCCTTGCCGGGGCGGAACCCGGGCATGCGCACCTCGTGTGCGATCTTGCGGAACGCTGCGTCGATGTTCGAGTCGAATTCGGACTCGTCGACTTCGATGGACAGCTTGACTTTGTTGCCCTCAAGGGCTTCGAGAGTGCTTTTCACAGGGTGCCGAGTGTATCGGCGGGGTTTTCATCCCCATTTGGGGCCCGACGGGGCGGATTCGGGATTGAGAAGGCCCGAACGGTCATAATGGGGTCATGTCGTTCTGGAAGCCACACGCACTCGCGAAGCCGCATGCCGGCCAGATCAACCTGCGCATCGGCGACCGCGTGGTGGCAATTTCCGACCTCGATGGCGTGGCCTCGGGCACGGAAGGCAAGGTCATACTGGCCAACGGATTCAGTTGGCTGCGCTACCGGGTGCTGTTCGCGAACGGCGTGGAACTTGGCGACCTCGACCACCGCACCATTGCGCCCACCGGCCGCAGCGCAAAGCGCGTGGCCAAGGCCGCGAAGCGCGCGTCCTGACCGCATCTCCCCGCCCGACCGCATGATGCGCCGGCGGTAGCGTTCTTCATCACACCGCGGGGTGTGGCGCAGTTGGTAGCGCGCCTGCTTTGGGAGCAGGAGGCCGGGAGTTCGAGTCTCCCCACCCCGACCATCGCGTCAGACGAAACCGATCACATCACCAGCCGGAGATTCCATGCCCCAAGAACTCGATTCCGCCAAGTACGTGTCGTTCACCTCGTACAAGAAGGACGGCACGCCGGTGTCGCTGCCGGTGTGGGTGGTCCCCTTCGACGGTGGCTACGCCTTCACCACGGGTCTCACGACCCACAAGGTGGCGCGCATCAAGAGAGATGCTCGTGCCTCCCTTGCAGTCTCCAACTTCAAGGGAGTCGTCAGCCCCGGTTCAACCGTGCACACGGGGGCGGCCGTGCTCCTCAACGGGGACGACGCCGCACGAGTGCAGAAACTGATCGCGAAGAAGTACCGGGTCGGGATGTTGATGCTCGCGATTCGGGAGAAAGTCCAGAAGCTCCGCGGCAAGCCAGAGGACATCGCCACGGCGGCAATCAAGGTGACCCTCAACCCCTGATTCCGGCCGGGCCGACCGTCGGCCCGCGGCATATCCGGGAAATCCGGAACTTTTCCTTGGTTATCCACAGGGAGTCCTGTAGGGTCGTCAGGCACCTTTGAGTGCGTCCATGGGTAC
>JBEGQK010000002.1:0-2649 GCA_041180985.1 Actinomycetota bacterium | reverse complement strand
TCATGGACCTCGGGTGGGTGGGCCCGAACGGAATCCAGATCCTGGAGACGTCACTGGCGGTGCAGATCGCCGTGGTCTACAACTACCTGGGGTTCATGATCCTGCCGCTGTTCGTCGCACTTGACCGCATCGACGTGCGCATGCGCGAGGCCAGCAAGGATCTCGGGGCGGGTCGCCTCGCCACGTTCTTCGGCGTCACCCTGCCGCTCGCAGGGCCCGGCATCATCGCCGGCGTCCTGCTCACGTTCATCCCTATGTGCGGTGATTACGTCGCCGCGACGGTGCTCGGTGGCGCGAAGGGCAACATGATCGGTGCCCTCATCGCTTCGCAGTTCGGCGGCGCGCAGAACTGGCCGCTCGGGAGTGCAATGGCGGTGCTGATGATCGTTGCGGTGCTCCTCTCCCTCGTGGTCGGGGCGGCGATCGTGTGGCTCGTGCCGCGTGTCGCGGCGCTGTTCACGCCGCTCGTCGAGCGCGCCCGTCGTCGTGTCTACGAGCACGCGCTCGCGGAGGGATTCGAGGGGGCGAAGCCCTCGCGCATCAGCATCGAGCCGATCAAGGTGCTCCTCGCCGGGTGGACGTCCCTCGTTCTCGTCTTCCTCTTCGTGCCGATCATCCTCGTCTTCGTCCACTCGTTCAACCGGGGTCAGTCGTTCACCATCTGGTCGGGCCACACCAGCCTGAAGTGGTGGGACGAACTGTTCAACGGCGACGTGGCATGGCAGGTGCTCATCCGTGGTGGTCTGATCGTGGCCGGGGCGCTGTTCGTGCGCGCGATCCTGCGCCGGTTCACGAACCTGTCGGCTCGGGCGACCAACTGGATCGGCCCGGTCGGGTTCTCTGTCGCCGTACTGTTCAACTGGGCTGTCACCGACCGTTACCGCGACGTGTTCCAGTTCGCCGGGGTCGGTGACTCCATCCGCAACTCCTTCATCGCGGCGTTCGGCGCCACCGTCATCGCGGTTGTCATCGGCGGGCTCGCCGGGGTCGGGCTCGCCAGGCGGCCCGGAACGTGGACGAAGGTCTTCATGGCGGTCCTCTTCCTCATCCTCGTGACACCCGAGATCATGGACGCCGTCGCTCTCGCCACGTGGTTCCCGCGCATCGGTGACATGCCGATCATCGGGTACCCGTTCACGCACGGGTGGGGTCCGTTCAACGGGGGCATCAACAAACTGTGGGTCGGTCAGTCGCTCTACGCGAGCGCAGTGGTCACTCTCATCGTGCGCGCGCGCCTCGACGGACTCGACGAGGCACTCGAGGAGGCGGCAGCCGACCTCGGCGCCCCGCCCGCACGCGCATTCCGTCAGATCACGCTGCCGCTCATCGCGTCGGCGCTCATCGCCGGCGGGTTGCTCTCGTTCACGCTGTGTCTCGACAACGCCGTCATCTCCACGCTGATCTCCGAGGCGGGATCCACAACGTTCCCCGTCGCGCTCCTCGGTGCGACGCGCAGCACCATCAAGCCGTTCTGGGGCGTCGGCGCCATGATCCTCTTCTGCGTGACCATGGGCTCGCTGTGGTTCGTCGCGGTCGTGCTGAGGCGCTCCGGAAGTTCCTCGAGCGACATCGCAGCGACCCTCACGGGTTCCTGACGGAACTCCTTTCGCCCGTGCACTCGCCAGGTCGTATCGTGTTCACCCATGGACCAACCTCCAAGTAGTCGCAGCATCACCGTCCGGCCCGAGGGATCGGCCGGCTGGGTCACACAGGCGGTGATCGACGGTGGTGCAGCAGTCGTGGAGCCGTCAGAGGCGACCGCGGTCGTGTGGACGAATGCCCGCGACGCGGCGGGTCTCGGCGCACTGCTCGCGGAGAACCCGCAGCTCGAGTGGGTGCAGGTGCCGTTCGCCGGCATCGAGAACTTCGTGCCGATCATCACCGACGAGCGCACGTGGACATGCGGCAAGGGCGTCTACGCAGAGCCCGTTGCCGAGCATGCACTCGCTCTCGCACTCGCCGGTCTGCGCAATGTGGGTGCGTACTCGCGCGCGCAGGGCTGGACGGGTCCCGTCGGGCGAAATCTCCTCGGTGCACGCGTGACGATCTTGGGTGGCGGTGGCATCACCGAATCCCTCCTGCGGTTGCTGGCGCCGTTCGGCTGCCACATCACGGTGGTGCGCAGGAACGTGGAGCACATCGAAGGCGCCGACGACGTTGTCGGCACGGAGAACCTCGTCGACGCCCTGGTTGGTGCCGACGTGGTGGTTCTCGCACTGTCGCTGACCGACGAGACCCGCGGCATCATCGGCCGCAGCGAGCTCGAGGTGATGGAGAGCCACGCGTGGATCGTGAACGTGGCCCGCGGCGGGCACATCGTCACCGACGACCTCGTGTGGGCCCTGCAGAACGACATCATCGGTGGTGCTGCACTCGACGTGACGGACCCCGAGCCGCTGCCCGGCGACCATCCGCTGTGGTCGATGCCGAACTGCATCATCACGCCGCACGTGGGGAACACCCCCGAGATGGCGGTGCCGTTGCTGGCCGACCGGATACGCGAGAACGTGGCGCGTTACGTGGCGGGCGAGCCGTTGGTCGGCCTCGTCGACCCCCGCAGCGGCTACTGACCGTGGGCAAATCGGGCACCTCGGGATAGTCTGAGCGTCCCGCAAGGGCGATTAGCTCAGTTGGTTAGAGCGCTACCTT
>JBEGQK010000001.1:0-7076 GCA_041180985.1 Actinomycetota bacterium | reverse complement strand
CGGACCACGAGCGCGTGCGCGCCCTTGATGGCTTCGCGGAGCTGCTCGGGCGACAGGCCGACCCGGACGTCCACCTCGTGGCCGGCGGCACGCATCTTGGCAAGGCCGCTCTCGGCGAGTTCTTCGGACACCAGAATTCGGGGCATCGGAAGATTCTCGCCGCT
This sequence comes from Actinomycetota bacterium, assembly GCA_041180985.1. Lineage (GTDB taxonomy): Bacteria > Actinomycetota > Acidimicrobiia > Acidimicrobiales > Ilumatobacteraceae > UBA2093. Next base: position 6,912 of record JBEGQK010000001.1, on the reverse strand, counting down.
TTGGGCGTAGATTCCACAGTGCTTTACAGACTGTTAACGCACCGAACCCCTCTCATGTCACACCTCTTCCTCTCCGACGAATGGATCATCGCCGCACGCGGCATACGCGAGCGCCACGAGGCCAACATCCCGTCCATCCCCACCACCATTCGCATCAATGTGGTCGCGGTCGGGGTGCCGTTCGGCGAGGGCACGGTGCGCGCCCACATCGACACGACCGACGGCGGCCTCAGCATGGATCTCGGCTCCCTCGAGAACCCCGATGTCACCGTCACCACCGACTACGAGACCGCTCGCCAGTTGTTCGTCGAGCAGGACCCCGCCACCACCATGCAGGCGTTCATGGGCGGCAAGATCAAGGTCGAGGGCGACATCACGAAGGTGATGGCCCTGCAGATGTCGATGCCCCAGGATGACCGCGCACAGGTCGTGGCGGCAGAGATCAAGGCAATCACCGCCTAGGCGGTGACCATGCTCCGGTCGGTGCTCGTCAACCTCACCGACAGCACGATCGCAAAGACCGCCGTGACGGCACCCGCAAAGAGCGCGTACGCGTAGCTCTCCACCACACCGCTGCCGGAGAAGATTTCGTGCAGGGAGATCATCACGGTGGAACCGAGGACGGCGCCCATCTGGCTGAGCAACTGCTGCATGGCGCCGGCGACGCCGATCTGGTCCTCGGGGGCCGAGTTCGACACGAGCGCCCCAAGCGCCGGACCGGAGATGCCCGTGCCGATGCCCGAGAGAGCGAGGCCGATGACGATGAGGAGCTCGCTCGACCCACCGCGCACGGAGCCGAGGACGACCATCGAGATGACCACCAGGAAAGCCCCGAACATCGATGACACGCGCTCCCCCACGCGCATCGTGAAGAAGCTGCCCAGTGGCGCCGTGATGCTGAAGGAGAGCGGTCGCGCGATGACGAGCAGGCCGATGTGCGCCGCCGTCATGCCGAGACCGTTCTCCAACATCTGCGGAACCACGATGAACCCGCCCATGTAGGCGAAGTTCGTCAGTGACTGGATGACCATCGGCAGCATGAGATTGCGGTTGCCGAGCCACTCGAGCGGCATGAGCGGTGCCTCAGCCAACTTCTCGATGCGGAAGAACATCACGAGCGACGCGACCGCACACAGTGCCGTGCCGACGATCAACGGCGAGGTCCAGCCCCACGCGTGACCACGATTGATGGCGAGGAGCAACAACGTGGCACCGAAACCAAGCGTGACCGAGCCGCGCACGTCGAACTTCACGTTCTTCATTCGTGCCGTCTGCGGCAAGAGGCGCCACGCCACGAGTGATGCGCCGAGGAGCAAAGGCGTCTGGATGATGAAGATCATCCGCCAGCCGATCGAGTCGACGAGAGGCCCACCGAGCACGACGCCCAGCACCGGCGCACCGGCCGTGGTGAAGCTCCACAGTCCCATCGGCCTGACACGCTCCTCCGGCTCGAACAAGCGGTTGACGTACGCCATTGCCGCCGGTCCCGTCGCGGAGCCCGCGACCGCGGACAACAACCGGAACACGACCATGCTCATGGCGTTCCACGCGAACACGGTGGCTCCCGCGAAGACACCAGCGAAGAACAAGCCGAACACATAGACCCTCTTGTGGCCGTATAGGTCCCCGATCTTGCCGTAGGCCGGGCCGACGACACCGAAGGCGAGCATCGGACCCGTGATCGACCAGTTCAGGGTGTTCACGGACGAGTGAAGGTCGTTCGCGATCGTCTGGAGCGATACCACCAGCACCGTGATGGTGCTGCTGGTGGTGAACAGGCCCGCGAGCACCACTAGGAGCGTCGCCCATTTTCGCGTCAGTCCGATCTTCCGCGCGACCTTGCGCGGGAACATCATCGTCCACGGAACGACCGACACCTCGTCCACGCCGGCGTTCTCGACGGCAATGGTCTCGCGGCCGTGCCGGGTGAGCTCTTCTTCGTTGTGGCGGGGGTTCATGGGGCGATTACCGAGGGTAATGCCCTACTTGTTCACCTCACGAGCCATTGCGTTCAGTGCGTCTGTGAGTTTCGCCACTTCCCAACGGTCGCTCTGCTCGACGGTCTCTGCCCGCTCCCACGACTTGATGCGGGTCACCTCGCCGGCGCGCACGAAGAACGTCTCGCCGGTGAACTCGCACTTCGCCGACGACAGGTACGCCACCAGCGGCGAGATGTTCGCCGGGTCCCATTCATCGAACTGGGCCTTGTTCTCGGGCTCGGCGATGCGGTCACCGAGACCGGGAGTTGCCATGGTGAGACGGGTGCGTGCCGCAGGTGCGATGGAGTTGCTCTTCACGTTGTAGCGGGAGAGCTCCTTCGCGAGGATCTGCGAGAAGGTGGCGATGCCCGTCTTTGCTGCGCCGTAGTTCGACTGCCCGGGATTGGCGAACAGGCCGGACGTGGACGATGTGTGCACGATGTTGCGCGGCTTCGTGACGCCCGCCTTGTGCTGCTCGCGCCAGTACGCGGCGGCCCAGCGCGACGGTGCGAAGTGGCCCTTCAAGTGCACCTGGATGACCGCGTCCCACTCGGCCTCGGTCATGTTCACGAGCACCCTGTCGCGCAGGATTCCCGCGTTATTGACGAGGATGTCGAGGTCCCCGAAGGTCTCTACGGCCATGTTGACCATGCGCTGGGCGCCTTCCCAGTCGGCGACGTTGTCGTAGTTGGCGATTGCCTCGCCGCCCATCGCCTTGATCTCGTTGACCACTTCCTGCGCCGGCGTCGCGTCGGTGCCCGTGCCGTCGTTGGCGCCACCGAGGTCGTTGACGACGACCTTTGCCCCCTCAGCGGCAAACAACAGTGCGTGCTCGCGTCCGATGCCCCGTCCTGCGCCCGTGATGATCGCGACGCGTCCCTGCAATTCCCCCATGACCCCTCCCGGGTGTTCGAGTGCCTGGGTGGAGATTAGGGGAAGGTGAGGTCGACGGTCTTACCGACGATGACGCGCTCGAAGTTCTTGACCTTCTTGCCGTCGATGCTCGCCTCGCGCAGGCCGCGCTTGGTGTTGCCCGTGACCTTGCCGATGACCATCCCGTACTTCTCCAGACGTTCCTTGACGGTCGCAAGGTCATGTCCGTAGATCGAGGGAATCAGGGTGTGCTGCTGGCCCGCCGAGATGTTCACGGTCACCGAGCCACCCTTCGCGAGCTTCTCGCCCGCAGCAGGCACCTGTGACGCGATCTGGTCCGCGGGGATCTCCGGGTGGGGCTTCTTCTCACCCTCGACGATGAGCAGACCCATGTCGGTGAGTTTCTTCGTTGCGTCGGCGAGGGTCATCTTCGTGAGGTCGGGCACGTCACGCAGTGCGGGGCCGGTCGAGATGTTGACAGCCACCGTCGTTCCCTTCACGACCGAGTCACCGGCCTTCAACGCGGCCTGGTCGGGCACGGACCACGAGATGACGGTTCCAGCGGGGACCGTCTCGTCGGGGATCTCCACCGGAGATGCCTGCAGACCGAGTTCGGCGAGCTTGGCCTTGGCCGCGTCGCCGGTGAGTCCCGCGAGGTCCGTGAGCACCGACAGCGTCGGGCCCTCGCTGATGACGAGCGTCAGGGTGTCGCGCTTTGCGACGTTCGCACCGAGCACGGGGTCCGTGGAGATCACCTGGCCGGCCTGGACCGTGTCGCTGCGCTCCTTCTTGATCTGGATCCCCCACCCGAACTTCGACACCTGGTTGCGCGCCTCGGCCTCTGACAGGCCCGTCAACTGCGGCACCGGGTTCTTCGGGTTGAGGACGGTGTAGTACGCCACCGTTCCGCCGCCACCCACCAGCACCGCGACCGCGGCAGCGATGGCGAACCGCCTGCCCCATCGACGCTTCCTCGGTCTGGGAGCCGGCTCTGTGGGGTCGTCCGCGGAGAGCTTGTGCAGCTGCTCGATGTCGATCGCTGTCGGGCCGGTCTCATCGCCACCGATCGTGAGCGGAGCCGGCTGGATGTCCACCGGTCGCGCAGTGCCGCGTGGTGCGGTGATGTCCACTTCGCCGATGTTCGGCGTGGTGCGGATCAGGATCGGTTCGTTCTTCGCCGTGTTCTCGATCGGCGGCATGTCCTCGATGCTCGGCCGCACGGTGGGCTTCGACGGATCGGTCGCTGCGACCTCTTCATCGAACAACCCGGTACCCACGACGTCGATCGGCGTCGGGCGCGGCAACTTCTCCGCTGCGGCGACGAGTGCCTGGCCGAGTTCGCGCGCGGTGAAGCGTTCGCCTGCCGTCGGTCGACCCGCACGCTCGAGAACCTGGGCGAGCGCACCGAAGTCCGCACTGACAGGGAGGAGCTTGTCGACACGGTTGGCGAATGCCGCGGCGACGGTGTCGGCGTTGAACGGCACCTCGCCGGTCATCGCCTCGACGAGGACGAGCGCAAGGCCGTAGACATCGGACGAGCCGGTTCGCTGGCTGCCCTCGGAGAGTTCGGGGGCCGAGTACCGGGCCTGGTCGAGGTTCAGGCTGTCCACCGGGCGCAGGGGTGCCCCGAAGCCCACCAGGCGGACCCTGCGGTCCAGCCCGAAGACCAGGCGGCTCGGGCGGATGTCCCCGTGGACGATCCCCTGCTTCGCCGCGGCGTCAAGGGCCCGGCACACGTCGATGCCCACGATGAGGGCCTGGCTGGGGGTCAGGCGACGCCCTCGGTCCAGGAACTCCCGGAGTGAGCCCCCGGCGAGGCGTTCGGCCACGGTGAAGACGTACCGCTCGCCGTCGAGGGTGGCGTCCCCGTGGTCGTAGATCGTCTCGATGCAGGGATGGCTGAGGCTCTCGGCCAGTTCGCACTGGGCCTCGAACGCGGCAAAGGCGTCCGAGGAGGTCGTGGAGCCGAGCAGCGGGTCGACCAGGCGGGACAGCGGGGCGATCCTGACGGACACGAGGTTGGTCGAGGAGAGGTCCGTCGCGTCGAACTGCATCGCGCCGGCGTTCGCCAGGGTCGCCTCGGATCGAAGCGCATCGAGGAGGTACCGGCCGGCAAGGACCGTTCCGGGCATGTTCGCTGGGTCTCGCATGACCCGAAAGAACCTACAAGGTTCGCCGAATCGGGGTGCGGGCAGCCCCGAAAACAGGGAGAATGGCGGGGTGAAACGCCCCATAAATCGCCAAAATCTCATCGTTTCGGTGGGTATCGCCGTCGGACTGGTGCTGATCGGCATGGGGCTCTCCGGGGGTACCACGGGTCGGGAGGCCCAGAAACTGCCCACGGCCATCGAGGACATCAATCCCGGACCCGGCGATGAGGTGCTGCGCCAGAGCCAGGTCTTCGTCGACTTCATCGACGGCTATGAGGCAACCCTCACGATTGACGGGATCGACCTGCCCGTGACGCGCCTCGACGAGCTGACCTCGAACGGAGCCACCCCGAAGCCCGGCGCCCAGGTCGACATCCCGCCGACGGCCATCTACGACCCGGGCAACTACACGATCAGCTTCGTGCCCCAGGAGGGCGCCCCGATCACAGAGTTCACCCAGGGCACCCACAAGGCGTCGGTGACCTACTGGAAGGTCATCGACGGCAAGGAGAAGTCGAAGTCCTTCAGCTGGGAATTCGAGGCGAACTAGGCGGGCAGTTCACCCGTCGCGAGCAGGGCCTCGAACCCCGCTTCGTCGAGGACGGGTATGCCCAACTGCTCGGCCTTCGTGAGTTTGCTGGCGCCCGGCTCCGCGCCGGTGACGACGGCGAACGTCTTGGCACTGACGCTGCCGGGGCTCTTGCCGCCACGGGACTTGATGGCCTGCTCTGCTTCCTCGCGCGAGTAGTTGGCGAGGGTTCCCGTGACGACCACCGCCTTGCCGACGAGATTCTGCGGGGCGTCGCTCACGATCACACGCCCGAAGTCGACGCCCGCAGCGCGCATCTTCTCGATGATCGACTTGTTCTCGTCGACAGCGAACCACGACGTGATCGAAGCAGCGATGACCGCACCGACGCCGTCGACCGCGGAGAGTTCCTCGACCGACGCGGCCGCGATTGCATCGAGCGTGCCGAAATGCGCGGCGAGTGCCTCGCTTGCCGCCGGACCGAGATGCTTCACACCGAGCGCAGTGAGGATCTTCGGCAACGGACGTGACTTCGACTTGTCGATTCCGTCGATGAGATTCTGTGCGCCCTTCTCGGCGAACCCGTCGAGCGTGAGCAGTTGTTCGACTGTCAACGAGTAGAGATCACCGACGTCACCGACCAGTCCCGCATCGGACAGCGCGAACACCGTGCGGTCACCGAGTCCCTCGATGTCCATCGCTCCTCGTGACGCGAAGTAGATGATGCGTTGGTCACGTTGGAAAGGGCAACCGGGTTCGACACACCGTGTGTCGGCAACGTCCTCGTCCTTCACGAGCGTGCTCTCGATCGGGCACGGGCATTTCGCCGGGAACACCCAGGGTTTCGTGCCCTTCTTGCGTTCGGAGATCACGGGGCCGACGACCTCCGGGATGACGTCGCCCGCCTTGCGCACGACAACGGTGTCACCGGGCCGCACGTCCTTCAGCGCCACCTGGTCGCGGTTGTGGAGCGTGGCCATCGACACCGTCGATCCCCCGACGAAGACGGGTTCGAGCACCGCGAACGGTGTGACGCGGCCCGTGCGGCCGACCGAGATCTGGATGTCCCGAAGAAGGGTGGTCTTCTCCTCGGGCGGGAACTTGAACGCGATGGCCCAGCGCGGTGCACGCGACGTGAACCCCAGGCGCTCGCGCTGCTCGAGGTTGTCGACCTTCACCACGACGCCGTCGATGTCGTACGGCAGGTCGTGACGGTGCTCCTTCCAGTGGTTGCAGAACGCGACCACGTCCTCCAGTGACTCCACCAACTTGATTTCCGGGTTGACCGGGAACCCGAGCGCCGCGAGGAACTCGAGAGTCGCGTGGTGGCTGGTGAACTCCGGGCCGCCGACGACCTCACCGAGTTGGTACGACCACATGG